>JAFNVD010000072.1 GCA_017383785.1 Peptococcaceae bacterium
AAAATCAGAATCACGCCGCCTGCCAGCTCTGCTTTGGACTTGTATTTCACACCAAATACATTGCCGATTTTCACACCGATGGCAGAGCAGGTAAAGGTGATGCACCCGATAAACAGCACTGCCGCAATAATATTTACATGCAGGAAGGCAAAGGTAATGCCCACTGCCAATGCATCAATACTGGTAGCAATGGCCAGCATCAGCATAGTCTTGAAGCCAAAGTCATCATCCAGTTCCTCTTCATCACTCTCACGGGATTCCTTGATCATGTTGCCGCCGATAAACAGCAAGAGGAAAAATGCAATCCAATGGTCTACACTGACAATCAAGTGCTCAAACTGGGAGCCCAGCACATAGCCGATGGCCGGCATCAATGCCTGGAACCCGCCAAAATACGCCCCTACAATGAGCATATGCTTCCATTCCAGCGTTTTCACCGACAACCCTTTGCAGATGGATACCGCAAAAGCATCCATGGATAGCCCGATAGCCAGTACAAACAACTCTAAAATACCCATTTGATCCTTCCTTTCCTATCTTACTTTCTGTTCGGATTTGCAGGGAACCAACCGCGTTCTACACGTTTGCGCTGCTCTTTCAGTTCACCGATACTCCACAGGAAGGAACATCCCAGTGCCCCCAGCAGGCAAGACCCTACAATGTTGTCCACCATCAAAGAAACAACAATACTTACAATCCCGCCAACCAAAAATACCGGCCAGCATTTATCGGTGAAGTAATACTCACACTTAATTACAATCGGATGGAATACACCAATCAGTAAAAATACTGCAACACTAATAATCAAACCCATAAAATTCATATGCATGTCCTCCTTTCGTTATTCGCTTGCCGTTGTGTCTACACAATACAGCGCATCTACTCTATTTTTCTTGCCAAACAGATAATCATATTGTACCAGCTCATATCCATTGAGATACGGAGTTAAGTCATTTTCTTCTCTGAAATAGTGCCAAAGGCCTTCTGCATCCTTGTACCCCAAAGAGTTTACTGCCGGCAATGTGCCGTACAGTTTGCTGAGATATTGGTTGTATGCAGGCATCTCTACCCCTGCCACCTCCATGGCCAAGGTAGAAAGATAATTGACACTGATACTATCATAATATGCCTCTTCAATATCATAATTGCACCAAATAAAGAATGGTACGGTATAACGGCTCTGTACCTCATCCATATTAAAGGATGTCCATGGTTTGCCTACCAAAGCTTCTATAAATTCAGTCTCTACGTTTGGCTGATGATCGCCAAAGAATACAATCATGGTCGGCTCGTCCACCTGCTCAAAATAGGTAATCAGCTCTTTCAAAGCCAAATCAGATGCCCGCATCAGTGATAAATACTGCTCTGCCTGATTGTATTTGCGGTAGTCGCCTCGCATAGCAACCCACTCTTTCATGCCTACCGTGTCTAACATATACCCGCCATGGTTTTGGATGGTGACATTAAACAAGAACAGCTTTTCATCGGGGTCTTTTTCCTCGAACAGCTTCATGACAAAGTCATAGTCACTGGCATCGGATACGTAAGCCCCCCGCATATATACCGGGTTGTCCATATCCTCGACCGTATAAAAGGTTTCAAACCCCAAGTTTGGATAGATTTTGTCTCGATCCCAGCTGCTTGCTTTCCCCGGATGGAATGCGATAGGGGTATAGCCCTGCTCTTGCAAGACAGTTGCTATACTCTCCAAATCATCCTTGATATAGTGGCTGTACGCCATCACACCCGATGGCAAGAATGCCATATTGAGCCCGGTAAGGAACTCGAACTCGGTATTGCAGGTACCGCCGCCCAAAACACTCACTGAAAGATTGCCCTTAATGGTGTTTTTGTTCAAGGATTTATAATAATTCATGACAGGAAATACCGTACTAAAATCACCCAACGAGTGCAAATCCGCATAGGATTCATTCATAATTGCGATAATATTCGGACGTTCTACACTGCCGGCAGGATTGCTTATAGCTGTTCCCGGCTTTTTATTCTGCTTTGGCACATATCGTGCAGCAGTGCCGCTGGTGTTTAGAAATTTTACATCCATACCCAGCTGCGAAATATTTGCACTATCGGTATCCAGTACAGCCTGTACAGTCTGCTGTACCGCCTCCTTAGAATACTGCTCCGGTTTCTCTGCTTTCATGCTTTTTGCACCCATAGCCATGGAAAGCATGGTGCCATTGTTGGTGTAGCTCAGCATCAGATTCCAGTCATCCACTTTCAAGTTGTATTTGGACCACACTTTATCGTTATAAAAATACAACGAGGAAGACACAATATATACCAAGAGCACTACCGAAGCCGCAATACTTTTCCAGTCACGGCGTTTGCGCTGAAAATCTGCCACAATGGCCAAACTGATTGCCAAAAATGTGATACTGCCTGCCAAGAGCAGCTCATAATTTATGGCAATGATATAGTTGCCTGCCACATCCGCTGCAGTGCCTGCCGCCAGAATGTCGGAAAGCTGAAACGGACTGCCCCGAAAGAGCTGCACAAAATAGTTCACTCCGCCCACCAGGAAACACACGATGGAGCCGATAATGATACTCAGCCGATAGTGATTGGTCAGCGCAAACAACATCGCATATACCAGCTGACACCAGAACACATTCAGTGCAAATTGCACAGAAGGCAGCAGTGCGATCTCATGGCCGGACAAGTACTCAATCACATGCACCATGACAATCGGGAGCGCTACAAAGCTGATACACATCCATACAGCATTCAGCACAGGATGCATGCGCACTTCCACCGATTGTACGTAGCAGCCGAGAATCAATAGCAGCACCACAAGACCTATCCCGGCCTCACATTCTGCAAACACCTCTAGACTAAATCCCATTGTCAACAGCGCAACAACAGAGAGCAGCAGTGTTATGATTATTCTTTTTTTCGTTACCTGAAACTGCAATTGACATATCCCCCAGTATGGAAATACTCGTTTCCTAATTTAACCGTATTTTTTATTATACTGAATGAAATGCCTTTTGTGCAAGTAAAAATACACCCATCACCCATAACTATGGCTTATACGCATGGGGAGCAATAATGAGCCTTCTGCCAAAAATCTGCCCCAGCAGCTGCAGGAGCTTTTCTTGCTGTAGTTGTTCTGCTGTGGTTAACGGTTCTTCCGACACAAAAAGGTAAATGGTATCGGGCAGCATGGTCATTAGGATGCTCAAGAGCAAATCATGCATCTGCACATCGGCATATTCCTCTGCCGGCAATACCTTCAGATAAATCTGCTGCAAATCATTGCCCCATACATCTGTCATGGTGAATTGGTCTTTCTGCAGTGTAATATATACCTCATCCAGCAGGCTTTGCTGCGCCGATGCACAAAACTGCAGCAAGGCAATAAAGTCCTCTCGTTCCTGTTCTTCTATACAGCTTTGGTACACATCCTGCACCAGTGTTTCAATCATCCACTTCGGTTTTTTGGCCGAAAACAGCAAATAACCTTCCATGTTCCAGCTGTATAAATCACGGCCCTTTTGGCAATGATACACATGCAAGAGATCATGCTGTACCAAGAGTTCCAGCTGTGGCTGCAGTTCCCGCAACCGTTCTGCAAGAATCGTATCAAACCGCTGCCTGTTGCCAAGCTCTGCAAGCCGCTGTCGCCACTGTCGCAATACCCAATGGATGCTTTCCTCCACAGTCATTTGTACCAGCAAGTACTCTATATCATCATCCGATACACGAAGGCGGCAATATTTTTCACCGTCAAGACAGCAGTCCTCCCATTGTGACAAATAGGACCGCAATACCTCGTTGTGCATCAGCTGCTCTGCCGTAACATCCACATACACACCATGCATTGGCCATTCACCTCTCAAACAAATTTTCATAGCGTTTCTTTTCTATTCTACGAGGTTCTGTGTGAGATATGCCAAGGGATTGTTGACACCTCGCCCGTTCTTTACCAGCCTGTTTGCCAATATACTTTTCCGTAGCAATCGGGGCAAAACTATGCTATACTAGCATACAGATGATTTTATTATTCAGAAAAGAGTGAACATTATGACCAATGAACCTATGAAAACCACCGTTTTAGAACCCGTGAAATCCTGCGTAGACTGTGCTGTAAAAGCATGCCGCAAAGGCGAAGCAGACAAATACCCTGCATTCTGCCTGACCAAAAACATGGACCCGGCGCT
>JAFNVD010000073.1 GCA_017383785.1 Peptococcaceae bacterium
ACGGCTTTGTTGAGCAGGGTACAATTTTTGCAATAATTCCTGTATCAAAGCAGGAGACAATGATTGGAATTGAATCTGCTGACAACGAGATAAAATTGTGATTGGCAGATTCTGCATCTGTGAGGTAATTAACAGAAATACAGTGTTTTCCGTTGGCTCTTCCAATGTTTTCAGCAGGCAATTGGCTGCTTGTTCTGTCATCAGATGAGCATCATTGATGAGAATTACTTTGTAAGCACTATCGTAATTGCGCAGCGTTACTTTGGCAAGCAATGTACGAATTTGCTCAATTTTGATGCTGTTTCCATCGGGTTCCAACACAATAATGTCAGGCTGGCTGCCACTTTGTGCTTGCACACAAGATGGGCAAACACCGCAGCTTTGTATGATACCATCTGCTTTGTTGGTACAGTTGAGATATTGTGCCAGTGCCAATGCTGTTCTTTTTTTGCCGACACCTTCAGGTCCGGTAAATAGATACGCATGGGCAATATGTCGTGTCTCGATAGCACGATGTAATATGTGAATTGCCTGTTCCTGACCTTTGATTTCTGAAAACTGCATGGCACGCTCCTGATTAAAAATTCGCTGTTGATGTTTATGATAAAAACATCTTACCCTTAATTGTATCGTATTGATGAGGAGAAATCAACGAAAATAAAAGGATTTCTGCCCTTGTTGTTGGAAAGAAAATAACAAAGACTCTGTCAATGATTGTAGAATATATTTTATGGTATAATATGTCATACGGCATGGAAGCAGCAAAATGATGTAGTTAGAATGGAGCAAAAGAGGAGATGGTGGCTGTGCCGACACATGAAACAAAAGAAAAAATTGAAAACAGTGCTCTGCGTGCCTTTATGGTGTTTTTAAGTTTAATGCTGCAGATAGGCTGGTTTATCTGGCTAGGGCTGTACTTGCGACAATATTATATTGTGCTCAGTACAGCAGTCATGATGATTAGCTGGGTGTTGGCTTTGCATGTATATAGTCGCCATATGAATTCGGCATATAAGCTTTCGTGGATTGTGTTAATTCTAGTACTGCCGGTATTGGGGATTAGTATGTATGCGTTGTTTGGTTCGCAGCTTTCTCATGTATGGATTCGAAGATATATGGACAAGAAAGACGATGTTGTTGCGCTGCATTTGTCGGACGATGATACCGCTTTGGATGCACTGCGTGCACGGGATTACGGTTTAGCGAATCAATGTAGGTATTTGAAAAATCAAGCAGGATATCCTTTATATCAAAATACGGATGTTACTTTTCATAACGATACAGCGATTGCGCTGGCAGATTTGAAAAATGAGCTGACAAAGGCAGAAAAGTTCATTTTTATGGAGTACCATGCCATTGAAGATTCGGCATCTTGGGCCGGTGTAGAAGCTATTTTACGTGAAAAAGCTATGGCCGGTGTAGAGGTACGTGTGTTGTATGATGATGTAGGAAGTATCTTTTTTGTAGGGAAATCTTTTACCAAACGATTACAGCAGTATGGTATTCAGTGCAGAGTATTCAATCCGATTTCGCCACTTTTGAATACATTTATGAATAATCGTGACCATCGCAAGATTGTAGTCATTGATGGCAAAGTTGGTTTTACCGGCGGTTATAATATGGCAGATCGCTATTTCAATATCAATAGCCCTTATGGATATTGGAAAGATACCGGGATTAAACTGATTGGGGATGCAGTAAAAAGTTTAACCGCAATCTTTTTACAGATGTGGAATGCAACACAGGAAGAAAAAGAAGACCAGGAAATGTACTTCCCGGATGTGGTGTATACGGCAAAAGAGGCAGGGTTTGTACAGCCATATGCAGATTCACCGCTGGATAGTGAAACTACCGGTGAAAATGTTTATTTGAATATGATAAAGAATGCGAAACAATATGTGTATATCACGACACCGTATTTAATCATCGATGATGAGATGGAGAGTGAACTGACATTGGCAGCGCAGCGCGGTGTAGATGTACGTATTGTGACCCCGGGGATTCCGGACAAAAAAATGGCGTTCAAAGCTACGCGCAGCCATTATGCACGGCTAGTGGCTTATGGTGTGCGTATATATGAATATACTCCCGGCTTTATGCATGCCAAACAGTTTGTATGTGATGATGAAGTAGCTGCGGTAGGTACGATTAATTTGGATTTCCGCAGTTTGTATCTGCATTTTGAAAATGGCTGCTGGTTCTGTCATTGCAGTGCCGTACAGGATGTAAAAGCAGATTTTGAAAATCTGTTTGAACAAGGCACAGAAGTAACCACTCAGTACAGCGGGAAACGAAGCTTGACACTCAGATTGGGAGAATGCATTGTGCGATTATTAAGCCCGATGATGTAAGAAAGTAAATAAAAGCAGCAAAATATTCTGCTCCCCTCGTTCCATGGACAGATTCTTGTTTGTACAGCTTTGTTGCACTTCGTGCATCACGCTTTGTACAATCTGTGAATCTGTTCATGTCAATGTCGACGCCGCAGAAAGATTTTGCTACTTTTTGTATGTCATTTTTCGTAATTAATAATAATACACCATGACTTCTTTGTTTCGATTTTGCAGCTGCAGTGTAAGCTTTTCCACCAAAGTATCACGCAGGCGCATACCCGGTTTGATTTGCTCGTACGCTTCGTTTACCTGAGTACCGCAAAAGATGGTGATTTTATCTGCCCACAAAAGCTGCTCTAATAGCATACTGGCACCGTTTTTCGGAATATTTTCCGTACGCTTTTCTTCCAGCAAGCGTACGCAGTAATCCATGGTGATAATCCCTTCCGTTACTAAATCAATACCATCGATTTTAGAGATTGGAGGTACTTCATCGGTTAGAGAATTATTTACTGTATGCACTTCTTTGTGAGTTTCTCGTGCAAATACTTGCGCAGTAGTTCCGCCGCAGATAATTTTACGACCTGCGGTGGTATAAAATGCATGTACCATACCGGCATCATCGCTTTTATCGACCGGCAACCCGGTAAGCAGTGCACATTCTCTCGGTTTGCGCATGTGAACAGCAACGGCGGTAGTGTCATCGCCGGGTTCGTTGATATAGTAGCTCATACAAATATCAATGACTTGGTTTACTAAATCTTGTGCTGATTTATGGTTTTTTACATGCTCTTTTAATGCCTTCACCAAGCCTGCGGTTTGCAAACCAAAAGATAGTGTCAATCCAAGCCCTGCTTCTGTAACGCCATCACTGGTAATCAGCAGATAATCATCTTCTTTCAGTTGAATGCGGGCTTTGTTTATTTTTTTGCCCAGTACTTCTTCGCTAGTGCGCTCTACCACTTCTACCATGCCCTTCGATACGGTGATTGGCGGCAAACCGTCAAAATCGATAATATCTACCATGCCATCCGGTGTGATGCGCAGCAATGTAAAGGTGGAGTATGCCAAGCCGCGTACGGAGCAGACAGGCAATGTGCCGATAATGGTTTCTACAATATCCTGTAATGGTACATGATGACTTACCATCTTAGAAATGATTTTTACCGTTAGATTGGACAAAATATTAGCTTTTACACCGCTGCCCAACCCGTCAGAAAGTACCACGAACGTTTCTTCCGGAGTATATACTACCTCTACGGAATCCCCGCAGGTAACCTCACCATGTTTGATAAGCTGTCGTTTTCCTACTTCACACACGAGCTTTTTAGTGTCATTCATGGCTTCAGCTCCTTCTCTTGACTAAACTGTTTAATCAAATCTAATAAAATGATTTTTGTTTCAGCAGTTGTTTCGCCTAAAAGTCCTGCAATTTGCTGCGCAACAAACATTTGGTTGTTGATGACTTGTGTGGCTTTTGTCAGTGTTTCTTCTCGTATTTGCTCCATTGCTTCCCGTTTGGATTCTTCTTCAGTAATATCGGTTAATGTCGCCATATACATATTTTGCGTGCCTTGCATACGCACGATATTTTGGCGTGTGATAATACCTAAATCATCATAATGAACTGTTAAGTTTTTAATTCCCCAGCCGGTTTCTGCTACTTTTTCAAAGTTACGATGATCAATATATTCAAATACCGCATTGCCTACTTTTAAGCCGTATTTTTTAAACATTTCTCTAGCCGCAGGGTTGAAATCTTGAATGATAAAATCCTGGTCAAAGATGATAATGGCACTTGGGCTGCTGGCGATGGCAGTGCTGGCCATAGATTCTGCTTTGCCGCGCATATATGTTTGACACATTTTTTCTTCTGCATAACCACGGGCCACAGCCAGTGCTTTTTCATAACAGGTATCGTAACCACAGGCTCCGCAATTCATTACCTTTTTGTTGTACTGTTTTAAGTTTGACAAGATTTCTTTGATTTGACTTGTTTCTACTTTCATTGGTTCTACATAACGGTTTTGGAACGTACGGCTAAGGTCGGGCACTTGTTCAAACTGATAAATTGGTTTATCGATATACCGCTGATAATAATCATGGATTTGCATTTCTTTTTCCAGAATCCCCTGTTTTTCTAGCCCAAAACCGGATACACAACCGTCACGACAGCCATTTAGTTCAATAAAACGACGAAAGTGCGTATCGGTAGTGCTGGTTTTTTCCAGTTCTTTCAGAGCTTCCAGGCAAGTGCTGATACCGGATAATGATTGAACATTGTTGCGTTTCAGTACATTGCGGTCAATTAAAGTCTGCGCCAAATTGCCTGCAATAGAAAGCGGTGCACCGATTGGCCGGTACTGTGTCAGTTCCACTTCTGTTGCATCCAGCGTTTCTTTTTCTATTTTATGACTAAAGATAAAATGCATTGCCTGATCCAATGTGATAGTCAAATCGATATCGCTGTCTTTCCCTACCATACTGAGACAAGGTGATACATGCACTACTTTAATGTCTTCTCCATATTTTTGTTTTAATAATCGTGCATGAATAACAGCTTCGTTTTCGATTGGAGCTAGATGAGACAATAATTTCGGAAATTTTTGTTCGATTAGGTTGACTACAATTGGGCAATGACTGGAAATAATATAATCGTCAGTATTGGCCAGCAAATCTGCATATGCGTCAAGGAATGGTTTGGCGTTTACAGCCATTTCTTCAACAGCGTAAAAACCAATTAATTTGAGCCTTGCCCACAATTCTTTCTGACTCCATTGATGAAAATGATTCACAAAAGAAGGCGGCAAACTGAGCACCACTTTGTGCTGTTTTAAGTACTCTTCCAGTTTTGGAATCTGATCAATGATTGTTTTGGTATACTGCGGACATTCACGCACGCAGCGGCCGCATAAGATACATTGATCAGTCATAATTTTAGCTTGACCGCCGCGAAAACTGATGGCTTTTACATCACATACACGCAGACAGCGATAGCAGTCGCGACAATTGCCCATGTTATTGATAATTGGAAACATACTCATTCCTCCCGTAAACAGATATCAACTAAAGCAGGGACATCGGCAACGGTTACATGCGTATATGTCTCGCCATTAATACGTACTACAACGCCATCGATACATTGACTTTGGCAGAATGCACCGCCCAGTTCTACAGTAGCAGTTGTGTCAGTTCGTTTGTCCAGTTCGGTCTGAAATGCTTGTGCGATTAGTGGTGCACCTTTTAAATGACAGGCGCTGCCCATGCAAATTTGAATGGTTTTTGCTGTTCCATTTTCCATGTTGAATTCCCCCTTGCTGTGTTGCCTCAATATAATTAGTTTTACTTATATATATTATACAGATTTCTAGGAAAAGAGCAAGACCAGAACGTACTTTCCAGAGATTTACTAATGAAATTGGATTGAACTTGGGCTATACTGACAAAGAACGGCAAAAGGAGGTAGATAGCGTGAATGTAGTAAAGCGAATAAAATCTTTGGTAACAATCACGGTCGTATTGATTTGCTGTAGCTTTATGACTAACGGAGCAAGTGCACAGGCCGCATCTTATCAAATAAAGAGTGGAGATACACTGTATAAAATTGCCGCTAATCATAAAGTTACAGTAGAGGAATTAAAACGAGCAAACAATTTGAAAAGCAGTACAATTCAAGCAGGAGAAACGTTGCAGATTCCAACTTATGTGCAGCATAGGATAAAAAAAGGTGAGTCATTGTATCTCATTGCTAAGCAATACGGCCGTACAGTGAATGAGATTAAGAACGTAAATAATTTAAACAGTGATACCATTCAACCGGGAAAAATATTAAAAATTCCGGCAGATTCGGCAAGTGTGGCGGTTTCTTCGGGCAGTGCTGCAGTCGTCAGTACTTCTCGCGGCGGTTCTTATCGCTCTTATACCCAATCAGAATGGGATATGCTGGCGCAAGTGGTGTATGGCGAGGCGCGAGGAGAAAGTTATACCGGTCAGGTAGCGGTAGCGGCAGTGGTACTTAATCGTATGGAAGACGATGATTTCCCTGATACTATGTATGGCGTTGTATTTCAGAGAAATGCATTTACTTGTATCAATGATGGGCAATATTATTTAAAGCCAAATCGCACAGCATATCAAGCCGCATTAGATGCCATGCATGGCACAGATCCAACCAATGGATGTTTATACTATTGGAATCCGGTGACAGCTACAAGTAGCTGGATCTGGACTAGAGAAATACAGCTAACCATTGGCAATCACGTTTTTGGTTTGTAGGCTCGATATTTTTACAAGGATTTGTATCCTAGATATACTTTTTCTCCATCGCTGCGCGTGATGGGTTTGCCCTCTAAATATTCTAATGCAGCTATACAATCGCCGATAATTGTTTCGGCGATTTTTTCATTGTGTATGTCTCCTCGTTGAGCCGATTGCCATTGGTTGTTGTTAAGTGTGGATACTACTTGTATCTGTAAATGTGCTTTTGCAGCTTTAGCCAGCATCAATGGCGGTGTAACGAAACATTCCGTACCAATGGTTTCTATGAGACGTTGAGAAACGCAATGTGGACCATGAGATGGTGTAGCAAGGCCAATCGTAGAAAACAATCGCAACGTTCGGTTTAATTTTTCACGGTAATAGAGGACTACTTTTGCAATTTCTGAACGATACCCAATATAAGGATAACAATTGACCAGTGCCAGGTCGCATTTGTGGTGCAATACAGCTTCCACTAACTGATGCAAACAATCTGCATAACAGCCTGTCATATCACCATCCACAAACAAAACAGCATCAGCATCCATTGCATATGCGCAATGGGCTCCCCATCTGCGTGGTACATCAATTCCAAGGGGCAGAGGATATTCCATCATGGCAAGGTGTATGGGCGATGATGTGACGAATGGGTGCGTCAGTATATTTTGGCGAGTGTTGTCGGTACATCCATTTAATACGGGAATAATTTTGAGCGCAGTATTAAGCATTGCTAGGTTATCCAGCACGGAGATGATACCGGTTTCTTCGTTGTATGCAGGAATTACGACAGCAGTATATGAAGAAGTGGATGACATATTTAAAGCCCCCTCAATGTGGCATTATAAGATAGAATAATATATGTGGGGGAATCTATAATGGGAATGGTTGACAAGCTGTGATTCTTCGGTATAATGAACAAAGGACAAATTGTATACATATGTTTTGTATAGATAGAAAGAAGAGGACATAAGATGGAATTGATAGAAATGCTGCTGGTGGTATGCCCACTGGTATTTTTTGCGTCGTTTGTAGATGCCATTGCAGGCGGCGGTGGGTTGATTTCACTGCCTGCATATTTCATTACCGGCATGCCGGCACATATGGCTATAGCGTCGAATAAATTTTCTGCAGCAATAGGCACGGCGATTTCTACAGCACGATTTATCAAAAGTGGTAATTTGCATATGAAGACAGCACTGCAGACAGCAGTGATTGCATTTGTAGGTTCTGCTTTGGGTGCTAAAATTGCTCTGTTTACCAGTGACTATTATTTGCGTATTGCAATGATGGTGCTGCTTCCTTGTGTTGCAGTATTTGTCCTGCTGAACAAGCAGCAGGATGATGAAAGTCGTTTTGAGCAGATGTCCAAAACCAGAATTTTTATCGGGATGATTGTCATGGGTCTTTTGATAGGGATGTATGATGGCTTCTTTGGCCCGGGGACAGGTACATTTTTGATTTTGGGCTATACTACTATATTGGGCTTTGACCTAAAACGTGCTTGTGGCAATACCAAAATTGTAAATCTCACCACAAATGTATCGGCATTGATTGTATTTATGCTGGCAGGACAAGTATATTATGCAGTGGCGATTCCGGCCATGTTTTTCTCTATCATGGGTAACTGGGTAGGCAGTGGCTTAGCTATCAAAAAAGGCGCTAAATTTGTGCGTCCGGTTATGATTTTTGTATTGTGTTTATTGTTAGTAAAAATAGTATATGATTTCTTTGCAACAGTGCTGTGATGATTCACAGCGCTGTTTTTCTTTGCATATAGTGTAGTAGAGGTGAGGGCTATGACAACACTGGAGAAGAAATTTCGTGTGGGGGATTTGGTGTCTCGCACATCCCATGGGCGGGATGTGCTGTTTCGCATAGAGGACGTTGTACAGCAGAATGGAAAGTACATTGCATTGTTAAAAGGAGTGGATTTAAGGCTATGTGCCGATGCACCACTAGAAGATTTGTATGTTCCTACAGCACAAGAAATCGCAA
>JAFNVD010000010.1 GCA_017383785.1 Peptococcaceae bacterium
TGAGTGATAATTACCAAGAGGATTACGCAAACGTACATAACATGTTTCTGGTAACGATAGTAACCGTAACGGATTGCTACGTCACCCAAGCCGCCGCCGCCGACAACGCCGGCCATAGCGGAGTAGCCTAAAATGGTAGTAGCGGATAATGCAGCCCCCAGCAACAGGGATGGTTTGGATTCCGGTAAAATTACTTTGGTGATAATCTGCCAGTTGCTAGCCCCCATGGACTGAGCAGCTTCGATAACACCGAAGTCAATTTCTTTGAAAGAGGTTTCTACCATACGTGCAACGAATGGAGAAGCACTTACAATCAGTGGTACGATTGTTGCGTTTGCACCGAAACTAGATCCTGTGATGAACTGTGTCATTGGCATGATTAAGAACAGCAGAATCAGGAACGGAATAGAACGCAGCAGGTTTACGATCACACCCAGCACTGCATTGAATTTTGGCATTGGGTGAATCCCGTCCGGTGCGGTTACAACCAGGATAACCCCCAGCGGCAGACCGAACAGATAGGAGAAGCCGGTAGCCATTGCAATCATGTAAAGAGAAACACCGAAATCTTCTACAATCATAGAGATGATTTGAGGTGTAAATAATGCCATTACTTCAGACATCCTGCCACCTCCTCAACAAGAACGTGTTTGTCTTCTAAATACGCTAACATTCTTTCGTAGTTGATATGACTGATACTTTCCGGTACCTGAATCATCATCTGACCGAATGTTTTACCGTCCATAATACGGGTATCGGCAGCCATGATGTTTACCGGTGTTTTGCAGTCCATAATCATATTAGCCAGAATTGGCTCCATAGCAGCTGTACCGTCAAAAATCAGGCGCAGGCAGCGAGCCTCATCAAAGCTAGGCAGTTTGCGTTCTTCCGGGAATACCAAACGACGGGTAGCTTCTGCTTTCGGACGAGAGAATACTTCTTCTACAGTACCGGTTTCGGCAATCACGTGATTGTCGATGATAGCTACGCGCTGGCAAATTTCTTCGATTACTGCCATTTCGTGTGTAATAATGATGACGGTAATGCCCAGACGTTTGCTGATGTCTTTCAGCAGGTTCAGAATTGCACGGGTGGTTTTAGGGTCCAACGCACTGGTAGCTTCGTCGCACAACAGTACTTTTGGATTGGTAGCCAGTGCACGGGCAATTGCCACACGCTGTTTCTGCCCGCCGGATAACTGGGATGGATAAGATTCTGCTTTGTCTGCCATGTCAACGATTTCTAACAATTCTTTGGCACGAGCGATGGCATCTTCTTTTTTAATCCCTGCGATTTCCATTGGGAAACAAATATTCTGCAGTGCTGTACGCTGCATTAACAGGTTGAACTGCTGGAAAATCATCCCCATAGACTGACGTGCTTTGCACAGCTCTTTGTGGGACAATTTAGATAAATCCAGATTGTCGAAAATAACGGTACCGGAGGTTGGCTTTTCTAAGAAGTTGATGCAGCGTACCAGTGTACTTTTCCCTGCACCGCTCAACCCGATAATGCCGAAAATTTCGCCCGGATAAATATCTAAGTTGATATTTTCCAATGCTACGGCAGGACCGTTTTTGCTTGGGTAGCTTTTATAGAGATCTTTAATCTGTATAATTGGCTGACTCATTACAAACTCCTCTCATAAATGTATCAAAAAATAGAATGGAACAGTACAAACAATCATCCACTCTCGTAAGTATTCTGCAAAAAATAAAGCCGCTGTCAACAGACAAGCGGCCAATAATCGTATTACAGTCCAATCTTATCTGCCAGAATTCAAATCTGCTGGATTTAGCACAGCACCTTGGCTTACGCACAAGGCCAGTTGCCGGGTTTCACAGGGCCAGTCCCTCCACCTCTCTGGATAAGAGTAAAATGTATTGTTTTGTATTTGAGTTACTATACCATGAAATATACGCTATGTCAAGAAAAATCGATGTTTTTCCGCCTGATTGCATCATAGAGAAAACCCATAAAAGACATGGCCAATCTCTAATAAGAGGGGCGGATATTTCATGGTTTTACGCTTGTAAAATAAATGTTCCAATGGTATACTTGTGCTAACAAAATGGACGATAAAATAATTCTGTTTTGTTTTTGCAAAAATAATGCAATTGTGCAACTAATATCACATACAGGAGGATCATTCGATGAGAACTCATGAATCCGGTGAAGATTATTTAGAGACCATACTGCGATTGTACCGTAAGCAGGGCTATGTGCGTTCTACCGACATTGCCAATGCCATGAACTATACAAAAGCCAGTATTAGCCGTGCAGTAAAAATCCTGAAAGAGGATGGATATATTTATTTAGACCCAAACAAAATGATTTTCTTGACCGAAAAAGGGACACAAAAAGCAGTTGAAATTTATGAACGTCACGAAATGCTTACCCAATTTTTAACGGAAGTATTGGGCATTGACGCCGAGACTGCCGAACACGACGCCTGCCATATGGAACACGCCATTAGCGACAGTACATTCCAGGGACTGAAAGCACTGCTGGAAGAAAAGAGAGCACAGGCATGAAATATTTAACAGAGGACTTATACAAAAAAATGCAGCTGTTTCAATTGCCTTTGCAAGACGGATTTACCTTTGAGGATTTGGAAGAGCTGTTCGAGATTGATGTGCATGAATTTTTGATGCAAGAGCTCATGGCCCATGATCAGTGGTATGACCAATACCTGCCGGCAGAACTGCACAGTCGTTTGTTTGACAAAAAAGGTGAAATTAGCTTTCAAGAGCTAGATGATGACCTTTTGGATATGATTCGCAACTTCCGCAGCAGTGTGGAGTTTGAGTGGTCCAAAGCATCGGCCAAGGCCAAACAAAACAAACAGCAGGTAAAGAAAACCGCAAGCCTTGAGCTGCGCAAACTGCTGGATATGACTTTGGCAGAAAGCGAAGTGCGTACCATTAGAGGCATTGACTCCAAAGAAGTGACTTTGGAAGTGTATCCGCAGTGGGATTTGGGCAAAAAGTTATTGATTGTATTTGGCGGTGTGAAAGGCGGATGGGCAAGCCAACTGCACCCTGATGACGCAGACTGGTGGCTGGCTGATGAAATCTTTGCCGATGAAGAACGGGAAAATGCCTATCAGTTTCATATGATGTTTGGCAATTCTGAAGCA
>JAFNVD010000074.1 GCA_017383785.1 Peptococcaceae bacterium
GCCCTACTTCTAAGAGCTTTTTGTCAATGCTAAATAAACCATGATACATATTGGAATAGATAATCGGCATCCCCATTACAAACGAACACAATGTAGAAATATGAGCACTGCCTACCCACAATAGTGCCAGAATGATAAAGGATGCTACCGGAGTAGCCTTCATCACACTAATCATCGGTGCCCAAAAGTTGTGTACAAAGTTGAACTTCCAAGCCAGAAATGCTAGCACTGTACCAAAGATAAATGCCAGTACAAACCCTAGCATAATGCGATACAGCGATACCCCTATACTAAACCAGTAATTCGAATCCTGCATCAAAAAAAACAATGTTTCAGCTGTACGTAACGGTGAAACCAATAGAAGCTCATGTCCCAGCCAGACACTCGCCATCTGCCATAGAAAAAGCCAGACCAAAACAATGGCTGGCTTTTTTAATTTTTGTTTCATACTCATAGATTTTGCTTCACTTACACTTATGGGATATAATAGAACGCTGCATCCGGCAGAGCACCGCCTACTGCTTTTGGATTCGCAGCAGCCAATACACCCAGATAGCCTTCCATATTGGCTTTCATTTCCTCGCCGCCCATAAATACAATATTGCAGGCTGGGATTGCTTTTTCAGCAATTGCGGCATTGGCAATAATACCGTAATCTGCAACCAGTTGAGCAGCATCGGCTACATTTTCATTTACATAGTTGATAGATGCTTTGTATTCTTTCAAGAATGTATCTACCGCTTTTTTGTTGTTTTCCAATACTTCATTGCGTACAATTACACAACCTGTAATCAGGTCTGTACCGCCTTCACCCTGAATGTTTGCCCATTCTTTGGTTACATCCAATGCTACACGCAAATCACTTACCTGAGCCATTGCCGCTGTTACCATAGGCTGAGGCAGCATTGCTACATCACATAAGCCCTGTTTCAATGCAGCTACTACTTCAGTTGCTTCGGATTTGTATTCGATGGTTACATCAGTTTCAGGATTCAAACCATTAGAGGTAAGCAAATAATTTAAAGTATATTCAGGAGTAGTACCTTTCCCTGTACTTACAATTGTTTTACCTGCCAAATCAGCCACGCTCTGAATAGATTCGCCGCCTGCTTCTAAAATGTACAGTACACCTTTGGTGTTTACAGCCAATACACTGATGTCACCTTCTGTTTTGTTGTACAATACACTTGCCAGGTTACAAGGCACAGCTGCAATATCCACATCACCATTTACAATTTTACCGGTGATTTCATCGGCAGCGCCAACCAATTCAAATGTATAATCTACTTCTGTGCTTTCTGCTTCACTGTCAGCCATTAATTTTACCATACCAATACCGGTAGGCCCTGTCATTGCCACTACGCTCAATTCTGCTTTTTTACCTGCACCACAACCGGCCAATACGCCACCCAGTAAAGCGATGCATAATAAGATTGATACTAATTTTCGCATGTTTTTCATAGAAAACATCCTCTCTTTCTGAAACAGGGAACCCGTTTCTGTTTTTCTTGATTTGTATATACCCTATTTTACTACAGGAATCACAAATAGACAAACAAAATTGCCATAATTTTTTTATATGGCGAATAAAGGCCTTCACAGCAAGATCTTTTTATCGTATTTTGCCGTCATACAATTGCCCTCAAACTATAGATACATCGGCATTTACAGGAATAATTTTCTTGTGGTTTAGATTCGAGTACTGATTGACGATACGAATACGCTATGTTACAATAATTTGAGAAATAAGCGCCTAAAAAGGCATGCGGAAAGGAGATTTTTATGACCAAAAATACATCTGTCAATGTTGTTTCTGCATCCTTAGCTTCTGATGTTGTTGACAGCATTCAAACATCGATTTCTACTTCTGATTTTTCTGCTATTGATTTTTCTCGCTGTGTGGTGTTACCGGGATTTTGCGATGTGCATGTACATTTAAGAGAGCCCGGGTTTTCTTATAAAGAAACCATCGCATCCGGCAGTTTGGCTTCAGCCAGAGGCGGTTACACCGCTGTGTGCAGTATGCCAAATCTGAATCCTGTGCCTGACAGCGTAGAGCATTTGAAAGCACAGCAAGATATTATCGATGACTCCGCCTGCATTCATGTATATCCTTTCGCTTCTATCACTGTAGGGCAAAAAGGTGAAGTACTTTCTGACTTAGATGGAATGGCACCAAACACCATCGGCTTTTCCGATGATGGCAAGGGCGTACAGTCCACAGAACTGATGCGAGACGCTATGTTGAAAGCCAAAGCATTGGGCAAACCGATTGTGGCTCATTGCGAGGTCAACGAGCTTTTGCGCGGCGGTTATATTCATGACGGTGCCTATGCCAAAGCACATGGACACCGCGGTATCTGTTCAGAAAGTGAATGGATGCATGTAGCACGAGACATTGAGCTTGTCAAAGAAATCGGCGTAAAATATCATGTTTGTCATATTTCTACCAAGGAAACTGTAGATTTAATCCGCAAGGCAAAAGCAGAAGGTGTCGATATTACCTGTGAAACCGGCCCACATTATCTTGTTATGGATGACTCTATGCTGGAGGAACATGGCCGTTTCAAAATGAATCCTCCTCTGCGCAGCAAAGAAGACCGCGAAGCCTTAGTGGCCGGGATTTTAGACGGTACCATCGATATGATTGCCACAGACCATGCCCCTCACTCTGCTGAGGAAAAAGGCAAAGGCCTAGAAGGCAGTGCATTCGGTGTTGTAGGTATTGAAACTGCATTCCCAATTCTGTACACCTATTTGGTAAAACCGGGCATCCTGTCTATGGAACGCCTGATTGAGCTGATGGTTATCAATCCAAGAAAGCGCTTTGACCTGCCATTTGGCTGTGACTATTCTATCTGGGATTTGGACGAGGCCTACACTGTAGATCCGAATGAATTTATTTCTTTAGGGAAAGCCACACCATTTGAAGGCTGGAACGTAAACGGGCGCTGCCTGGCTACTGTATGTGACGGAAAACTGATTTACAAACAATAATCCGGTATCACCTATACTACCGAACAACCTGGTGCAATATAACCAATTCAATATAACTAATTCAATAAATTTGTTGGAGGCGTAAAGTAATGGGCAAAGACGTAATTGTAGCATGTGACTTCGATTCTGCGGAAGCAACATTTGCTTTTCTGGACAAATTCGCAGATTGCAGTCGCAAACCTTTCGTAAAAATCGGCATGGAGCTTTATTATGCGGAAGGACCATCCATTGTAAAAGAAATCAAAGCACGCGGTCATAAAATCTTTCTGGATTTAAAACTGCATGACATTCCAAACACCGTAAAAAAAGCAATGGCTGTATTATCCGGTTTGGATGTAGATATCACAAATGTACATGCTGCCGGCACCACTCCTATGATGAAAGGAGCACTGGAAGGCTTGACTCGTCCGGATGGCACTCGACCTCTCCTGATTGCAGTAACACAGCTTACCTCCACTGATGAAGAAACCATGCAGCGTGATTTGCTGATTCAGCATCCAATTGATGAAGTGGTTATGCATTATGCAGAAACTGCCAAAAATGCCGGCCTGGACGGTGTCGTATGCTCCCCTATGGAAGCCGGTAAAGTACACGAACGTTGCGGCGAAAAATTCCTCACCATTACCCCGGGGGTACGCTTTGCAGATAGCGAAATGGGTGACCAGAAACGTGTCATGACACCTGCTGCAGCCAAAGAAATCGGTTCTGACTATATCGTGGTAGGCCGTCCTATTACTTCTGCCGAAGACCCTGTGGCTGCATATGAACGCTGTGTAGCAGAGTTCTGCGACTAAGCAATGGTTGCGTTTTAACGTTTTGCATTTTGTGTTTCGATTTGATTCACTGTAAATTTTATTTTAGATAGGAGATTCAATCATGGAAGCTTATAAAAGAGAGTTTATTGAGTTTTTAGAAGAAGCCGGTGTATTAAAATTTGGTGATTTCGTTGCCAAATCCGGACGTAACATCCCTTACTTTATCAATGCAGGGATGATTAAAACCGGGGACCAGATTACAAAACTGGGCGAATTTTATGCAAAAGCATATTTCGATAAATTAGGCAAAAAAGACGCTGTTCTGTTTGGCCCTGCATATAAAGGTATTCCACTGTCCATTTCTGCAGCAGTTGCGCTGTCCAAAAATGGATTGAACGTACCATTCTTCTTTAACCGCAAAGAAGTAAAAGACCACGGCGAAGGCGGCACATTTGTAGGTTATACACCACAGGCCGGTGAAGAAGTAGTTATTATCGAAGACGTAATCACTGCCGGTACCGCAATTCGTGAATCTATGGAAATGATGAAAAACTTAGAAGGCGTAAAAGTAATCGCTACTTTCATCATGGTAGACCGTAAAGAAAAAGGCCAAGGCGAAAAAGGCGCTATGCAGGAAATTGAAGAACAGTTCGGCTTCCCTATCTACTCCATCGTTGATGTATATGACATCATCGAATACCTGGAAGAAGATCCTGCCAACGAAGAAAATGTAACTCGTATCAAAAACTATCTTGCTGTGAATGGAGCAAAATAATGAAAAATTTGATGAGTATTACCGACCTGACAGTTGAAGAGATTGACGAATTGATGGCTGTAGCCGAAGATATTATTGCAAACCCTGTAAAATATCAGGACTCCTGCCGTCACAAATTGCTGGCAACCTTGTTTTTCGAGCCATCCACTCGTACCCGTTTGAGTTTTGAAGCTGCTATGCATCGACTGGGCGGCAGTGTTATCGGGTTTAGTGACTCCGGCTCCTCCTCCTCTACCAAAGGGGAAAGCCTGTCCGATACAGCGCAGGTTGTTGGCAGTTATGTAGATATCATCGCAATGCGTCATCCAAAAGAAGGGGCTCCTGTAGTAGCGGCCCGCCGTGCCGGAGTACCGATTATCAACGCAGGCGATGGTTCTCACAACCATCCTACACAGACATTGACCGACTTATTGACCATCAAACGCACCAAAAATCGCTTTGATAACCTTACCATCGGTCTTTGCGGTGACTTGAAATTTGGACGTACTGTGCATTCCTTGGTAGAAGCTATGGCGCGTTATACAGGGGTTCAGTTTGTATTCATCTCCCCTGATGAATTAAAATTCCCAAGATATATCATCGAAGATGAGCTGGACAGCCGCGGTATTCCTTACAAAGAAGTAAGTACTTTAGAAGAAGTCATGCCGGAATTGGATGTACTGTATATGACCCGTGTACAGAAAGAACGCTTCTTCAATGAGGCAGATTATATCCGCTTGAAAGATACCTATATCCTGACACCTGACAAGCTGGTACCTGCAAAAGAAGATCTCACCATCTTGCATCCACTGCCTCGTGTCAATGAAATCAGC
>JAFNVD010000075.1 GCA_017383785.1 Peptococcaceae bacterium
CCAGTCTAATACAAAAGGATTCTCCACCGGCAAAGATGAACTATACTCTGCACGGCTGCGCCAATGCTGTAAAGCGATAATGCCAAAACATAATAAAGCACCGCAAAGCCACAGCATCGTTATACCGCTTGACAAAAAAGATTCGGTTGCATTATTCCCTGCTATTTGCTGCAGATCATACACTGCTTCATACAGCACGGCAGATATCACAGGCTCTGATAAGTTCGTCTCCACCTCTCTGCCCAAATAAGAAAATATCTGATACACACTAAACGGCGAAGATATACTCACAGGCAATACTAACCGTACTCCGGCCAATGCCCAAAGTGCAAGATAACAGCCAGGTAAAAGCCTATCGCCAAGCATTTTACGCAAAAGTATCGTCAAAGCAATCAGCACAGACCCCATAGCACTCATCTGTAATAAGGTCATCGCAGTCTTTAGCCCTCTAATTGGCTTACCAAAGCTTTTAACCGCGTGATTTCATCACCGGAAAGCTTCTGCTGCCCAATAAGCGAAGCCACCAGCAAATCAGCAGAGCCTTGATACATTTTGTTGATGAGCTCTCTGGTTTCATACTCCTGCACTTGCTCCATACTGACTAACGGTGTACACACAAATCCCGGCTCACGGCGTTCCACTGCACCTTTTTCCACGCATTTTTTCAGTATGGTATAAGTAGTGGTTTTGCTCCATCCTACAGTACGGGCCATTTCTGCTGCAATATCTTTGGCCGTTACCCGCTGTGCAACGTTGGCACACTGCCACAAATACTCCATAATTTTCAGTTCACTGTCATACAGTTTCAGTTCTGTTTTTAACTCAGGTTTTGGTTCTAACGATTGGTTCATAAAGAGCACTCCTTATTTTTCATTCTATTGCAATAGAATCTTACAATTCACATTCTACTCCAATAGAACAATATTGTCAAGTAGAATATTCTATTGTAGTAGAATGTATTTTTTGCACATTTTGCACATTAAAAAGACAGGCTCTTCTTAAGAAAAGCCTGTCTTAAAACGTTATTTAATATTTTACTGATTCCAGATATCCAAACGGTTGATGGCTGCGCACAGTGCTTCGATGGAAGATTCGATAATGTCTTCGTCCAGACCAATGCCCCATACGGCTTTGTCGTTTTGAGTGATGACTACATAAGACATCGCTTTGGAGGAAGAACCTCTGGACAGCGCATGTTCTGTATAGTCGGTCAATTCATAGGAGAAGCCTAGGCCTTCTTTCAGTGCTTTGCTCACCGCATCTAAACGACCGTTCCCTTCTGCTGTAATGGTCTGTGTTTTGCCATGGAATGTCATGGTTACAACGGCAAAAATACCGCTGTCATCACGTTTCGGCATAAAGTGGAACTCGTCTACTTTGAAGTGTGGTTTTACGTTGATATAGTTGGTTTCTAAGATGTTGTAAATCCATTCCGGTGTCAGTTCTTTGTGTTCTTTGTCGGATACGTCTTTCACCAGATATCCTACTTCTTCTTTCATCTTATCCGGCAGTACAATGCCGAAGTTCTGCTGCAGGATATAGCTTACGCCGCCTTTACCGGACTGGCTGTTGATACGGATTACGTCAGAGTCATAGGTACGACCAACGTCCTGCGGGTCGATTGGCAGATATGGTACACTCCATGTGGAGAGTTCTTTTTCTTCACGGTATTTCATACCTTTGGCAATGGCATCCTGATGAGAACCGGAGAATGCGCTGAATACCAAGTCACCGCCATATGGCTGACGAGGAGATACTTTCAGGCGTGTTACACGTTCATATACTTCTGTAATGCGTTTCATATCGTGGAAGTCCAGTTCAGGGTCTACCCCATGGGCAAACATATTCATGCCCAATGTGATAACGTCTACGTTACCGGTGCGTTCCCCATTGCCGAACAAGGTACCTTCGATACGGTCAGCACCGGCCAAGAGGCCCAGCTCTGCATCGGCTACGCCGGTACCGCGGTCATTGTGCGGGTGTAAGCAAATCACTACGTTTTCACGATATTTCAGATTTTTGTGCATATATTCTACCTGGCTGGCATATACGTGAGGCAAACTTGTCTCAATGGTAGCAGGCAGATTGATGATGATTTTGCGGTCAGGGCGAGGCTGCCAGATATCCAGCACAGCATTGCATACATCCAGTGCATAATCTACCTCTGTACCGGTAAAGCTTTCAGGGCTGTACTCAAATGTAACATCGCCTTTCACCTCTGCTGCCAGTTCGTTCAGCAGTTTGGCACCTTCGATGGCAATCTGTTTTACCTGTTCTTTGGATTTGCGGAATACCTGTTCACGCTGGTTCACAGAGGTAGAGTTGTACATATGCACTACCGCATGTGGCGCACCGTCGATGGCTTCAAATGTTTTGCGGATAATGTGTTCACGAGCCTGAGTCAGTACCTGAATGGTCACATCTTCAGGAATCATGTTGTTGTCAATCAGGGTACGCAAGAACTGATATTCCGTTTCAGATGCGGCAGGGAACCCTACTTCAATTTCTTTAAAGCCGATGTCCAATAACAGCTGGAAAAATTCCAGTTTTTCTTCCAGGCTCATTGGCTCAATCAATGCCTGGTTGCCGTCGCGCAAGTCTACGCTGCACCATCTTGGCGCTTTGTCGATATAATCTTTTTTCACCCAATCATTGCATTCTGTCGGCGGCATAAAATACGCACGCTCATATTTCTGATATCCTTCCATTGCATAACCCTCCTGAAGTTCTACGTCTTATATTTCATAAATTTTTATAACAGAATCAAAAAAGCCCTCTTCATCTCCGAATCAGAGACGAAAAGGACTAACATTCCGCGGTACCACTCCATTTGACGACAAGACAATCTCAACCACTGCTCATCGCCCACTTGACTCCTATAACGGCGGAAACCCGGTTACGCCTACTAAAACCGCATTGTTTTTTCGGATAACAGCTCCGGGGCCAGTTCATATACGTACCGCCACTGCCTCGCACCACCCGGCAGCTCTCTGTAGGCATTCCCTACACTACTATTCCCCATCAAAGCCTTCTGCTTTATAGTTTCTATATATTATAGACAAACAGCTTATCATTGTCAACTATAGTTTTTATGGATTCGTCTCAAATTTTATATTTTTCGTTTTGAACGAACAAATATTCTTCTCAGCTATACTTATGTCAATTCACAGTTTTAATCCGTTAGAATCAAAAATATGACTTCTGAGGGCTATGTTTATTGTCAAGGTGCAGCATCATTGTTGAGCGTGTGTGTAAAACAGCAAATTTCTCCCCTAGACACATTAACATTTGCATTTACATTAACATTAATATTAACATTAACATTTACATTTACATTAGGTTTCGTTTTGGTTAACCAGTGGTTATGGATTGGTTTGCCGTTGGTTATTGGTTGGTTAACCAGTGGCACACAAAAAGGACGATTCATATCGAACCGTCCTTGCTTTCGTCTATTTTCGTTAAAGTTTTCGTATGTCTATTTCTCTTTTCTGCAGTCTGTCATGAGTAATTTTGCTGGTCAGTTTGTACGCAATGGTAAATACCGGTACGCCCAACAGCATGCCCAGTACACCGCCTACGCCTCCACCTACTACGATACCCATCAGTACCCACAGTGCAGGTAAGCCTACCGATTCGCCCACTACTTTCGGGTAAATCAGGTTCCCTTCAATCTGCTGCAGTACCAGAATAAATACCACAAACCAGATGGCCTGCATTGGCTCTACAAACAGCAATAAGAGTACCCCCGGC
>JAFNVD010000011.1 GCA_017383785.1 Peptococcaceae bacterium
ACAGAAGCGGAAAAAGTACAATTATGTAAAATTGTTACCGATGCAAAAGCAGATTATATCAAAACCAGCACTGGCTTCGGCTCTGCCGGTGCTACCGTAGAAGACGTGGTATTGTTCCGCAAAGAATGCGGCGCAGATGTAAAAATCAAAGCAGCCGGCGGTATCCGCACTGTAGAAGATGCAGAAAAAATGCTGGAAGCGGGGGCAGATCGGTTGGGCTCCAGTGCATTGTTAGCCAAATGATGACATGCTAATTTTCCGTATCACTGTGTTGTTTTGATATTTGTCGCCTTGCGTACCATAAGTACGCGTCGCTTACAAATATCAAAGCCGCCTTGTGATACGAAAAATTTTCTATGCCATTCGGTTAGTTGTTTATTCAGTTAGCGGAACCAAATGACTGTATTTTTATATAAAATTACATGACAACACTTTATTCATGTGCTATAATGACAAAGTTAACGATAAATAAAGGAGCGTAAGGATATGTTTTTCGGTAGTTCTTTGACCAGTATGGCGGCGACACTGTTAGCGGTATTATTGGCGATTACATTACATGAACTGGCCCATGGCTATGCGGCATATTGTTTGGGTGACAATACTGCAAAAGCAGCAGGGCGTTTGACATTGAATCCGATATCTCATTTAGATCCAATCGGTGCTTTGATGATGTTGATTGCCGGGTTTGGCTGGGCGAAACCGGTACCGGTAAATCCATTTTTCTTTAAAGGCAATCGTACTACCGGCATGATGCTGGTGAGTTTGGCAGGGCCATTAACCAATCTAATTGTAGCATATATCGCATATACAATTTTTGTAGCGGGTCATGGGTTTTACCAGATTCCGTTTCTGTATGAGTTTTTAAATTATTGTATTGTATTAAATGTATATTTGGCAGTATTTAACCTGATTCCTATTCCACCACTGGATGGGTCTAAGATTCTGGCAGGTTTTTTGCCGAAACAGACTGCATATAAGTTCCTGACTACGATGGAACAGTACGGTTTTCTGTTTTTAATGGCACTGATTCTGTTAGATATTACCGATTTATTTATCTATCCCATCGCCAATGGCATTTTAGACGCTTATGGATGGATTTTAAATTTGATTTTTTAAATTAATGATTTTTGAGCGGAGGCATGGAGGATGTCCGAAGGTAAAAAATACGAAATCCATCTGGACAACTTTGATGGCCCGCTGGATTTGTTGTTACACTTAATTGATAAAAACAAAATGGATATTTATGATATCCCGATTGCCGTGATTACTGAACAATATCTGCAGTTTCTGGATGAAGCCAGAGAGATGGACTTAGAGATTGCCAGTGAGTTTTTACTGATTGCGGCAACGCTTTTGAGCATCAAAGCAAAGATGCTTTTACCGAAACGTAGAAATGCAGAAGGGGAAGTCATCGAGGAAGAAGACCCACGTGCAGAGCTGGTACAGCGTTTGGTAGAATATCGGTTTTACAAAGAAACTGCGGAATTATTACAGCAAAAAGAGCCAAAAGAGGCTACCTTTATGCTGAAACCGCAGGATATTGATAAATTGACCGGTGCATTGGATCAGGGCAATCCCTTGGAAGATGTGACATTAGAGCAGTTGATGCAGGCCTTTGCACAGGTAATGGAGCAATTGGAACTTCCGGAAGAAAAACATGAGCTGCTATTATCAAAAGAAGAGTATTTAGTAGAAGATAGTATGGAGCAGATTCGTACTCGTTTGAAAACGGAAAACAGTATTGCTTTTACCACATTGTTTCAAAAACAAGATAGTAAACGCAAGGTAATTACTGTATTTATGGCATTGTTGGAATTGTGTCGTTTGGGAGAACTTTCGTTTCAGCAGCAGGAAAATTTCGGTCCGCTGTGGATTTTTCCAAAAGCAGTATAAGGAGAATCAATATGCAATACGTTGAGAAAATTCGTGCAACAGTGGAGAGTCTGTTGTTTATCACAAATGAGCCGCTCAATGTCACACAAATTTGTGAATTGGCAGAGCTGGAGGAAGACGATGTACTGGATGTACTGGACTGGTTAATCGATGACTACAGCGATGATTCTAAAGGCATTGGTGTGATTAAACTTGGCGATGGCTATATTATGGCCATTAAGCAGGACTATCTGCCTTATGTAGAAAAACTGTATCGTCCGCAGATCAGCACATTGTCTATGGCTGCGCTGGAAACATTGGCGATCATTGCATACAAACAGCCGGTGACACGTGGTGAAGTAGAACTGATTCGCGGTGTGAAATCAGATAAAATTATTCAGAATCTGCATATGCGCGAACTGATTGAAGAACAAGGCCGCAAAGATTCTCCGGGCAGACCGATTTTATACGGTACCACACGGAAGTTTTTGCAGTACTTCAATATTGAAAGCCTTGATGAACTGCCAACCAGTGGTTTGGCCCATTTGGATATGGCGGCAGCAGAGCAATTGGTAGCAGAAGAATTGGAATTATTACAATTGGAGCAGAAAAAAACAGAGCAAAAATAATAGCATAAAAATAATAGAATGCAAATTTTATGTATGGTACAGAAAATCTGTACCATATTTTTTGTTTTTTTATTGTGTTTTTGATAGGCAGATAGTATAATAAATTGTTACATTATGCATATAATTAGTATCGCATCTTTTGGTGCGGATACTGTTAGATAAAATAGCGTGTTATTTAGTAAAACCTATAGATGGAGGAACCTACTATGTGCGGAATCGTAGGATATATCGGAAAACGCAATGCAGTAGATGTGATGCTTGCGGGGTTAAGTAAATTGGAATATCGTGGTTATGATTCTTCCGGTATTGCCATCGTATCTGATGGCGGTGTACTGGTAAAGAAAGCAGAAGGCAAACTGGTGAATCTGCAGAATAAAATCGAAGGCTTAAACTTAGAAAGCCGTATTGGGATTGGTCATACTCGCTGGGCTACCCATGGTCGTCCAAGTGATTATAACGCCCATCCACATACTAGCCAGAACGGTAAATTTGCAGTGGTACACAACGGTATTGTAGAAAACTATCTGCGTTTAAAAGAAACTTATCTGGCAGATGAAGTATTTACATCTGAAACAGATACCGAAATCGTGGCCCATTTGTTAGAAAAATTCTACAACGGCAGTTTTGAAGAAACTGTAATAAAAGTACTGGATGTACTGGAAGGTGCCTATGCACTGGTAATGATTTGTGCCGATGAACCGGACAAAATCATTGCATGCCGTAAAGACAGCCCAATGGTACTGGGTGTAGGCGATGGCGAAAGCTTTATCGCTTCCGACGTACCGGCACTCTTAGCATATACTAGAGAATGCATGTATATTGAGCAGGGCGAACTGTGTGTACTGACACAGGATGGCATTACCATCAAAAACCATGCATTAGAAGTGATTGAAAAAGAAATTCACACCATCGAGTGGGATGCGGAAGCAGCAGAAAAAGATGGATATGAGCATTTTATGCTGAAAGAAATCTTTGAACAGCCAACGGTGTTCAAGAAAACCATTGCAGGCCGTATTCACGGTGACAAAGTGCAGTTTGACTTTGAACTGAGTGAAGAACAGGTGAAGCAGTGGAACAAGATTTACATCGTCGCATGCGGTACAGCATATCATGCAGGGCTGGTAGGCAAAACCATTATCGAAAAACTGGCACGAATTCCTGTAGAAGTAGAAATCGCATCTGAGTTCCGTTATCGTGAACCAATGATGGACGAACATACACTGGTTATCGTAATCAGCCAGAGTGGGGAAACAGCCGATACGGTAGCAGCGTTACGTGAGGCTAGAAACAACGGGTGCAAAGTACTGGCCATTACCAATGTGGTAGGCAGTGCCATTGCCAGAGCAGCCGATTATGTAGTTTACTTATGGGCTGGTCCGGAAATTTCCGTAGCATCAACCAAAGCTTATACAACTATGCTGCTGGCACAATATTTATTCGGCATTTACTTAGCTCAGCAAATGGAAA
>JAFNVD010000076.1 GCA_017383785.1 Peptococcaceae bacterium
AATTCAAAAAAAATAAAAAATATAAAAGGATTTTTTCGATTTATGTCTAATATAAATATAATTAAATTTTATGACCATAAGGAGTGGATTCATTATGAAAGTTTATCAAACAGGGGAAATCAGAAACATTGGCATTGCCGGTCACAGCGGTGCGGGGAAAACCTCACTGCTGGAGTTAATGTTATATAATAGCGGCTTTACATCCCGTCCAGGTAAAGTAGAAGACGGTACAACTGTAACTGACTATCTGCCGGAAGAAATCAAACGTCAGGTTACCATTTCTTCCTCTCTGGCACCGGTTGAATGGAAAGACACCAAATTAAACATGATCGACACCCCGGGCTATGCGGATTTTATCGGTGAAGTAATCGCTACAACTCGTGCCATCGACAATATGCTGATGGTAGTATGCGGTGTTGCCGGCGTAGAAGTACAGACCGAAGTTATCTGGGACATCGCACAGGGCAACAAAATGCCACGTATCATCTTTATCAACAAACTGGAACGCGAAAACTCCTGCTTCGAAACAGTAGTAGAACAAATGCGTGAAAAATACGGTACCGGTATCGTACCTTTACAGCTGCCAATGGGCAAAGAGGCAGATTTCGTAGGTATGATCGACCTGCTGAACGAAAAAGCTTACAAATTTGAAAACGGCAAATCTGTAGAAATTCCAATTCCGGAAGAATACATGGAAGAATATGAAGCAAACCGCACTTATTTAATCGAAGTAGCTGCAGAAAGCTGCGACGAATTATTATTAAAATATCTGGAAGGCGAAGTTCCTACTAATAAAGAAATCCTGTCCGCACTGCGTATGGGTATTGCCAACGGCGAAATCTTCCCTGTAGTGGGTGGTTCCGTAGCGAAAAATATGGGTATCGATATTCTGATGGATATCTGTGTTGATTTATTACCAATCCCTACTGTAAACGCAGCGGCTCCTGCCAGCGCTATCGTATTTAAAACACTGGCTGACCCATTTGTAGGCAAACTGAGCTTCATCAAAGTAATCGACGGTCAGTTTAACGCAGGCGATGGTATCTACAACGTAAGCAATGACATCGAAGAAAAAGTAAACAACTTTATCATTCCTTGTGGTAAACAGCAGTCTACCGTTACCACCGCAAATGCCGGTGATATCGTAGCTATCGCAAAACTGCAGAATACACAGACCAGCAATACATTGACCATCAAAGGCAACGACGTTCCTGAATTGGCACCTATTAAATTCCCTACTCCAAGCTTGACATTTGCACTGTCTCCAAAATCCAGAGACGACGATGACAAGATGAGTAACGCACTGGGCCGTATTTTGGAAGAAGATCCTACTCTGTCCTTAGAGAAAAATGCTGAAACTCACGAAACATTGTTAAGCGGCGTTGGCGAAACTCATCTGGAAGTAGTAGCAGAACGCTTTAAAAATAAATTCGGCGTAGACGTTGTGCTGCAGCCTGCAAAAATCCCTTATCGTGAAACTATTAAGAAAAAAGTTGAAGTACAAGGGAAACACAAAAAACAGTCCGGTGGTGCCGGTCAGTATGGTGATGTATGGTTACGTATCGAACCATATGAAGAAGCAGATTTCCTGTTTACCGAAGAAGTATTCGGCGGCGCTGTACCGAAAAACTACTTCCCGGCTGTTGAAAAAGGTGTTCAGGAAGCAATGCGTCAAGGTATCTTAGCAGGTTATCCTGTAGTTAATGTAAAAGTTACACTGTATGATGGTTCTTATCATCCTGTTGACTCTAACGAAATGGCGTTCAAAATCGCAGCATCCGGCGGTTTCAAAAAAGGTGCCGAAATGGCTTCCCCTATCCTGTTAGAACCTATCATGGATATGAAGATTACCGTTCCTGAAATGTACATGGGCGATATCATGGGCGATTTGAACAGCAAACGTGGTCGTATCATGGGTATGGAACCTACAGCTGATGGCAAACTGCAGGTAATCAGTGCACAGGCTCCAATGTCTGAAGTACAGAAATATGTAATCGACCTGAAAGCTATGACTCAGGGTCGCGGCAAATTCACCATGACATTAGATCATTACGAAGAAGTACCTGCAAGAATTGCAGAAAAAATTATCGCTGATGCAAAAGCATAATTCATCAGCAAAAGCATATTCCATTGCTATATAGTTTGTGCGCAATCGTATAGCCGCACACAATTCTCCGGCTGTGCCGTCAGTTTTCATCCCCTCTGACGGCACAGTTTTGTTTTTGTAATTTTCCACTACACGCAAAAAACCTGCTGCGCAATTTGCACAGCAGGTTTCTACTTGTTAAACTATTCGGTTGTCATGTACTCTTTGCGATAAATACGCGCAGCCAAAGACTTATCGGTATACCATTTTCCCACTTGGGTAGCTTCAAACTCTTCCAGCTTGGATGGGTCTTCCATCAGTTCTTTTAAATAATATCCGGCCAATCCCGAATTGAATCTGCCTAAAAAATCACGACAAGTAGCACAGCTGCATCCGCAAGTACATTCATCCCCGGTCTTTTTAGAGCAAAAAATATTGGTTACCAATTTCATCTATCATCATTCCTTTGTCTTCAACCTTCTAACATTCATGATAACAGATAATATAACAAAATTCTATAAGTATTTTGCTATAATTTTGTATACAATCCCTCACTCACATTCCTTGGGACTATTCTAAGGTAATACGGCCGATTTTACCCTGACGTAAATCCAGGATAACACCTTTACTTACTTTGCTGTAATCCACTCTGCCGCCTTTTAGCAGACAGCCTCTGTTTTTCCCAATCTGATCCATGATAGCCAATGTTTCACCCTGCAGAATTTCTTCGTCCAGTTTGAAACGTTCCATCAGCTGTTTTGGATAACGTTCTTTCAAAAAGCCCAACAGTTTGAATGCAATATCATCTTCATCTACGATATCATCATTGATGGCACCGGTGGCAGCCAAACGGAACCCTACTTCCGGATCCTCAAATTTCGGCCACAAAATCCCCGGTGTATCCAGCAATTCCAGATCATCGTCCAAACGAATCCACTGTTTCCCACGGGTAACCCCTGCTTTATCCCCTGTCTGTGCCACTTTTTTGCCTACCAGAATATTGATAAATGTACTCTTCCCTACGTTTGGAATCCCTACAATCATGCAGCGAATGGTCTGTTTTCGAATGCCTTTTTTGGCCATACGTTCACGCTTTTCAGCGGTTACTTCCATCAAAGCTTCTTTCAATTTGGCAATCAGCTGTTTTGTGCCTACAGTCGCATTGAAGGCAAATGCTTTGCACTGCTGCTGTTCGTTAAAATGTCTTACCCAATATGCGGTACGCTGTGGGTCAGCCAAGTCTTCTTTGTTTAAAATCACGACACGCGGTTTGCCTTCTACCAGTTTATCCAGC
>JAFNVD010000077.1 GCA_017383785.1 Peptococcaceae bacterium
ACACCCACAGTCCTACTTCCGTATCAAAGCTGAAAACTATTAATATTGAATAGAAATCATCACCTCACTCACAAGAAAGCACCGAACCGGTACAATGGTTCGGTGCTTTTTTACGTATTGCACTTTCTGTGCGACAATGCCATCAAATATAATAGAGCAGGTGGCAGTGTTATGGTTCTTTTTGTATGAGCTATCTTTCATCTTATCGATCTTTAATCAACAGCAATTTACCGTCTGATACACTTACCATGGCTTGTTTGCCCGGCAGGACTTCATTGCTGATACCGTATTGGTATTCGCAGGTGATTTCTGCGTTATCCAATGGATATTTGGCATCAATAATGGTAATGCCTTTTGCACGTCCGGTGATATTCAACAAAGAGAAATATGGGTATTGGTCGCTGATATATACCGGTTGTGCAGAGACGATTTCCATATCAGAATAATCGTCAATGATGGTGCCTTTTAACCCCAGAGAGTCTAGATACAATAAAATCGATACATTGCCTAGTGTGTGATCCAGTCTGGCACCGATAACGCCAATAATCAAAAAGTCATGAAATCCTCGTTTGATTGCTTCTTTTACAGCATATACGGTGTCGGTATCGTCTTTTTCACAAGGCAGTACAATGGTTTCTACATCCATGTGCGGGTTTTCATGAGAGTCAAAATCCCCTACAATTAACGACGGCATTACTTGTAAGCCTTCTAAATGTTTTAAGCCGCTGTCACAAAAGATAAAAAAATCATCTTTGGTAAAAGAAGTACGGATATAGTCATAGTTGTTGATATCAGCTCCGCCGATAATTACGCAGCGTTTGGTAGTCATGGCTCGGGAACCTCCGATTGTATCAATTTTAAAAGGATGTTACAGCAAGGATAAGATCTTTCGTTTGTATTCCAGAAACTCCGGTGTTAAGCTAAAATCATCCCGACGAGGCTTAGGTTCTTGTATCACAATTTCTGCTGCAATTCTGCCCGGATTGCCGGATAACAAATAAATACGATCAGACAGCAGAATGGCTTCATCGATATCATGGGTGATGAATAATGTGGTTAGTTGAATCTTTTCCATCACATCTAGATACCATTGGTGAATGGAACGCTTTGTCAAGGTATCCAATGCGGAAAATGGCTCATCCAAAAGCGCCACATCCTGCGAAAATAGATAAGTGCGTAACAGTGCAGCCCGTTGACGCATACCGCCTGAAAGCTGTGCAGGGTATTTCTTTTGTGTACCTTCTAAGCCAAACTGGGCAAATAGGAGCGAGACTTGTGTACGTGCGTCTCGTTTGTTGACACCCTTTAACAACAGCGGCAATGCTGCGTTATCTTCAATGGTGCGATATGGCAGCAGTAAATCTTTCTGCATCATATAACTGATTTGTCCCGGCTGATTGGTAATATCCTTTCCGTTTAGTATAACATTCCCCTCATCCGGTGGCAAGAGGCCTGCAATGATATTGAACAGAGTGGTTTTACCACCACCGCTGACACCAAGCAAAGACACCAGTTCCCCTTGATTGAGGGTGATAGAGATATCCTGCAATATTGGTTTGCCGTCAAAGCATTTGCTAATATGATTTACTTCTAACTTTTTCATACGCATTTTTTATTCCGGTAAATATGCATTGGTAAAGCCGTGCTGTGGGTCAATTTCTTCTGCCAGCAGGTGATTATCGTTCAGCCAGTTGTAGAATGATGCCCAGCGGTCAGCGTCCAGCTCTCCCCAACGTGCAGCATCGGCAATATATTCTTTCGATAAATATTCCTGGCTTGCATATACAAGGGCAGTATTTGCTTTCAATTCCGGTGCATATTTCATCAAGATATCTGCAGATTCTTTCGGATGCTCGGCTGCATAGGTGTAGCCTTTGGACAAGGCCTCTACAAACCGTTTTGCAGTGTCAGACTGTTCTGCTAAAAATGTATCGTTGCCTATGATGACAGGGGTGTAATAGTCAAATACAGGGTCAATATCCGCGAATGCAAAGTAGTCGATATCCAGTCCCGCTGTTTCGCAAGCTATACCGGCCCAGCCGTAGAAAATCCAAATGGCATCCACAGCGTTAGATTCCAATGCAGATACTTCGTCGGTCACAGTGGAAGGGATCAATTCTACCAAGTTAAAATCACCGCCATCGGCTTTCATTACTTCTCGAATGGTTGCTTTTTCTACATCCATATCCCATGTAGCATATCGTTTTCCTTCCAGTCCTTTTGGAGTGTCGATACCTTCACCGGCACGAGATACAATCCCGGAGGTATTGTGCTGTACCACTGCCGCAACGGCTGTGATTGGGAGAGGAGCATCTCCTACAAATGCAGGGGCCAGAGAATCTTGGAACGATACACCAAACTGGGCTTTTCCCGAAGCAACCAAGGACTCAGCGCCGCCTTCCGGAGGCTGTACAATTTCCACAGCAATACCGGCTTCGTCAAAGTAGCCATTTTCCTGTGCAACAAATATACCGGTATGATTGGTATTTGGTGTCCAGTCCAACACCAATGTAATGGTTTCAGGTTCCGCAGTATGATTAGCAGTACTGCAGCCTGTCAGTTGAAACAAAAGTAGAACGCATAACAAAATTGCGATAGATTTTCTCATAAGGATTCCTCCTAGTTCTTTTTGTCTAAATTACGATATGGCATACATTTTCGTTCGGCTAGTTCCACCAATGCCATAAGCAGTAACGAAATAGCGGAAATCAAGAAGATGACGGCAAACATTTTATCAAAAGCAAATGCCTTTTTGACACGAGTCATATACACACCCAATCCGCCAAAGCCGCCCAGCCATTCACTAATCACAGCACCAACCACACTATATGCCGCAGCAATACGCAACCCGGAGAAAAATTGCGGCAGGGCAGAAGGCAATTTGATATAGCGATAGATTTGCCACTGTGTTGCCCCCATAGAGCGCAGCAGAGCTATGGCATCCCGGTCTGCACTGCGCAGCCCTTCCAATAAGCCTACGGTAATCGGGAAAAAGGTAGAAATCACAATCAAAATGATTTTGGGTGTCATTTCATATCCAAACCACAATACCAAAAGCGGGGCAATGGCCACAGAGGGAATGGTCTGAGTGATAATCAAGAGCGGATAAAATGCTTTGTATAACAGGTCAAATCGATCCATTAGAATCGCAGCCACAAACCCAATACATACGCCAAAGAAAAGGCCAATAAAGGCTTCTTGCAATGTAATCATCGCATGGTCCCATAGCAGAGGCCATTCTGATACAAAGGCCCATACCACATCTACAGGAGACGGCAGCATATAAGCAGGTACCAGGCCAATGATACAAACAAATTGCCAAATTAGCAAAAGAAACACAACAGCCAGGGTAGAGGGCAAATTATGCTTCAGCATGTTTGGTAATCTTTCTGTCAATGGTCAGTACTTCACCTTCCGGCTGATATACCACTTTGATATAGGCAGATACATGTTTGGCTCCGGCACGGATTGCCACGTGCTGGCACTCCTTGGCAATATCCATCAATTGGTCATAATCTTCTCCTTCGATGGTAGTTTCAAAAGGTCCTACATGACAGTGCAGTCCTGTGCTTTTGATATATGCAATCACCTCATCCACAATACGAATCAATTCTTCATCATTTGCTGCATCGGGCAACACCTGAATGGCAATACTTGCTTTCATACTTAATCCCTCCGAAATATAAAAATTTGCAAACAAAAACAGGAGACACCTTTTGGGATGCCTCCTGCGGAAAACAGCTGAACGATTGTATCAAATATGTATCAAAACGATATCTATACATATAACAATCGTGTTATAACTTCCTACGTTGGCATTATCCAAATCAGGTATAAGGGTCGAAGTTGATGACTTCCTCTCAGCCTGCCAATACAAGCTCCCCTGTGCTATGCGATTGCCTTCATTATACATCGATGATACTGTTTGTCAAGTATTTTTTGTCAGAGGTTGTATTGCAATCAGAAAAACTTGCCTTTCGAGCATGGGTCTGTTAGTATAAATACGAGAACGATAAGGTGGGAGCAGCATTATGGAACAAACCGTAGACAATACAAAAAAATATTTACTATACTTTGGTGTCGCTGCCCTGATTGTCATAGGGATTGTAGTGCTCTTTGGCCGAATGGAGTTTCACAATGAACTGGAACGAGAACAATTGCCCCATACATTGATTGGCTATTTGGATGATGCCTATTATGTCGGCGATATCACAATCATGCATGAAGATTGGCCTGATTGGGCACAAGCCTTTGATGGCTATATAGAAACGACGCTGCAGTTTACCAATGATGGGCAAGGCGGGCGTATTGGTATTTTTGCTGATTTGATTTATTTTGAGAATCGTTACGAAAATCGCAGTTGGTTTAGCGGGAAATTGCTAGAACGAGCCTCAGAGTATTATTACAAACCCGATGGGCCGCTCTATTTGGAAGAAGTGTATGAGCCATATGGCGATATGCAAGTGTTTGATGGCCGATTAGTACCGCAAAACTATGATTTTTATGCATTTGACGGTAAACCATAACTTTTATAATGAATAATCCTAATATACAGGAATGCTTCGAACGAATTTACAGAGTCGGAGCATTTTTTTATTTCTGCAGCATACACATAATACATATACTATGAGCAGAACATCCTGTGAAAGGGGACAACGTGTATGACTACCAACAGCATGACATTGATGGAACGTCAGGTAGTGAATATTGCCGATGGCAAATGCTTGGGCAATTTGAAAGATATAGAGCTAAATTTGTGGACAGGCAGTATCGAGGCGCTGATATTGCCGGCTTTAAATGGGTTTTGGCATCGATTGCAGAATGCAGGAGAGCTAGTGATTGGGTGGGAGAAAGTAGTCCGTATCGGTGTAGATGTCATCTTAATCGATGCACCGGAATTATCCCAATACGATACCGTATTTCAAAAAGGAAGACGAAAACGTACACAGCAGGACAATTCTGCATCACCGCTTTGGCAGCAGGAAGTAGAAGCCTATCAAGAAGAATTGGACCAAAACAATATTATTTTGCTGCATCGGGACGATTATCGGGAACTATAAGCAAAATATCGTATAAAGTTTCCTGTTGGTGCAATACTAACAGTACATCAATATGTATGTCAGTATGACAATCAGGGGGCAATAGGATGGATACGATAGCGCAAGGGATGGAATATGAATTAGAGCAACAATTGTATAGTTATCGGCAGGCACATAAAGCACTGCTGTGGGCAAAAGTACAAGCCAACGACACAGCAGAGCAGCAGAGACTGGATCAGCTTTTGATGGAAAACGAAACGTTATCGGCACAGATTCAGGATCGATTAAACCAATGCTATAAAGCCCGTACCACCAAAGCCATGCCTCGACCACCCCTTAGCAGAAATGTCTGGCGTGCGTTTTTGGTAGGTGGGCTGATTTGTACAGCGGGGCAAGTGGTAATTCTCTTGATGCAAGAGCTGTATGCCATGGATTTTCGCAGTGCATCGGGGATTGCCAGTGTCAGTGTGGTAGTGGTCACGGCTATCTTAACAGGGCTTGGTATCTATGATGAAATCGGCCGATTTGGCGGTGCAGGGTCCATGGTGCCCATCAGCGGTTTTTCTAACTCTATCGTATCAGCGGCACTGGAGTGGAAATCCAGCGGTATGATTTATGGCATCGGAGCTAAGATTTTTACCATTGCAGGGCCGGTAATCTTGTACGGTACCATGGCATCGGTGTTCTTGGGGCTTATATACTATGCATTGCATTAGGAGGTGTCAGACATG
>JAFNVD010000078.1 GCA_017383785.1 Peptococcaceae bacterium
ATTTCTTTATTTACTTTCTCTACTTCTTTTTCCAGACGAGCAATTTCTTTGTCCATATCAATCAGACCTTTTAATGGTAAGAAGATTTCAATGCCATCTACAACCGCAGTTACAGACTGTTCCGGTTTTTCAGTCAGTGTCATCTGCACATCCAGAGTTTCCAAAGTAGCCAGATTCATAATGTATGGTGCTGCTTCATTTACTACAGATAAGAATTCGTCTTTATTGGCAGCAATCATACAATCTGCTTTTTTACCCAGAGGTACATTCATTTCGCTACGCATATTACGAATTGCACGGATTACATTCATTACTACAGCCATCTGCGCTTCTGCATCTGCAGAAATTGCATCTTCATTTGCTACAGGCCACTGGGTCAACATAATAGTTTCACCTTCATGAGGCAAATGCTGCCAGATTTCTTCTGTAATGAATGGCATGAATGGATGCAGTAGAATCATGGTATCACGCAGTACAGTTGCAATTACATGCTGTGCTGTGCGACGACTTGCTTCTGTTTCTTTTCCGTACAGACGAGGTTTTACCATTTCAATGTACCAGTCACAGAATTCATCCCAAATAAATTCATATAAAGCATTGGCAGCACCGCCCAGATCGTAACTATCCATACGAGCAGATACATCTTTTGCTACGGAGTTGAAGCGGCTGATAATCCATTTATCTGCCATAGTATATACCAATTCATTATCAGCAACTGGAGTATAATCTTCCAGATTCATCAGTACAAAACGGGTTGCATTCCAAATTTTGTTTGCAAAGTTACGAGATGCTTCTAAACGTTCTGTCTGGAAACGTAAGTCATTACCAGGAGTATTACCGGTAATCAGCATAAAGCGCAGTGTATCTGCACCAAATTCGTCAATTACTTGAATTGGATCGATACCATTGCCCAAAGATTTACTCATTTTACGACCCTGGCTATCCAGTACCAAACCGTGAATCAATACATCGTGGAATGGACTCTGACCGGTAAATTCTAATGCGTCGAACAGCATTCTAGCAACCCAGAAGAAGATGATATCTCTACCGGTTACCAATACACTTGTAGGATAGAATGCTTCCAGTTCCGGTGTCTGTGCAGGCCAGCCCATTGTGGAGAATGGCCACAAACCGGAGCTAAACCATGTATCCAATACATCCGGATCCTGCTCTACATTTTTGGAGCCACATTTAGTACAAGTATCTACATCAGTCGTGCTGCACATTACTTCACCGCAATCCTGACAGTACCACACAGGGATACGGTGACCCCACCACAACTGACGAGAAATACACCAGTCACGAATATTTTCTAACCAGCCCAAATAAATTTTGGTGAAACGTTCCGGTACAAAGTTTACAGCACCTGTATGCGCTGCTTCGATAGCCGGTTTTGCCAATGGTTCCATTTTTACAAACCACTGTTTACTTACTAATGGTTCAATTACTGTATTACATCTATAACAATGACCTACAGAATTATTGTGATCTTCGATTTTTGTCAGAACGCCTTCAGCTGTCAAATCATCTACCAACTGCTTACGACATTCATAACGGTCCATGCCTTCATATTTGCCGGCATTGTTATTCATTTTACCCTGTTTGTCGATAACAAATACCTGTGGCAATCCATGACGGTTCCCTACTTCAAAGTCGTTAGGGTCATGTGCAGGAGTGATTTTTACCGCACCGGTACCAAAATCTTTTTCAACGTATTCATCGGCTACAACAGGAATCACACGATTTACAACCGGCAGCACCAGATTTTTACCGATTAAATGTTTGTAACGATCATCTTCAGGATGTACCGCAACAGCAGTATCACCCATCATGGTTTCAGGACGAGTGGTAGCAATTTCAATACTATCGGTACCATCTTCGGTAGGATAACGGAAGTAATAGATTTTCCCTTCCTGATCTACGTGTTCTACTTCAATATCAGAAATAGTGGTCTGGCAGTGTGGACACCAGTTTACGATATAGTTACCCTGATAGATTAACCCTTTATTATACAAACGCACAAATGCTTCTCGTACAGCCTGAGAACATCCTTCGTCCATAGTGAAACGTTCACGGTCCCAGTCACAGGAACTGCCCAGTTTGCGCAGCTGTGTAGTAATGGTATTACCGTATTCTTCTTTCCAAGCCCAGGTACGACGCAAAAATTCTTCACGACCTACTTCGTAACGGTTGGTTCCTTCTTCTTTCAGCTGTGCTTCAACTTTTGCCTGAGTCGCAATCCCGGCATGGTCGGTACCTGGTACCCACAGAGTATTGAACCCGCATAAACGTTTATAACGCACCAGAATATCCTGCATGGTGTTGTCCATAGCATGGCCCATGTGCAGTTTACCGGTTACATTTGGAGGTGGCATAACGATAGAGAAGTTCTCTTTGCCTTCGTCCATACGACCTGCAAAATATTTGTTGTTTTCCCAGACAGAATACCAATGTTCTTCTACCTGTTTTGGATCATACACTTTTGATAAGTTTTTACTTTCATCCATTGTGGTTGTCTCCTTTATTTGAAATTTAATATATTACATAAAAAAACGCTTTCGCCCTGTAAAAAGGACGAAAGCGAAAGTTCCGTGGTACCACCTTAATTTCTGATGCAATTGCATCAGACACTCATATGCTATAACGGGCGTTCCCGATTACTCCTACTGAATTTACATCGTTCAGAATAATATCTCAGGGGCTACCTTCCAATGCATCCTGCAGAAAACTCACAGCCAAGGTTTTCCTCTCTACGGCATTACAGCACTGTACTCCTCCCCATCACAGAAAATACTGTATTCAACTATATTGTAGAATAGCACAAGACCGGGCGAAAGTCAACCAAAAACTCTAGCCCAACTTCAGTCATAAGCTTAAACAATACTGTCAGACAGGACAATCGTTCCACCAAATTATAACACAAATTTTAACAAACCCAGAATCAGAAGATGTACCGGATAAAATGCGTAGCAAAAATATTTCCACCACTTGCTATGATAGCCTTGTTTGCCTTTGTATAGCCAGATTGGAATCAAAGCTAAAAGTGCCAAACCTTGACGTGTTAAAAACACAGTTTCTCCAAATAGTACAACCTCATAGCCAAATCCACCAAGCAATTCTAGATTAATATAGCCTAAGCATAGGAGTTGGCCTACATAGTCCCACCAGTTTCGATGATGGAAAAAGTAAAATGTCAAAACCATTAAAATCCCTGCATGATAATAGTCTACCATAGTTATTAGACCTAGCAGATAACCGGCCAAAATGGTAAAAATGCCAACGGCTATTCTAATCCGGAGCTTTTCTGATGCTTTTGCTTTTTCATTACAATGAATCAGCCCCAACGCAATTAGGAAACTCCACAACACATTTTGGTGAAACGGATAAATGACACTGCTAGCCATGGCTAAGTTAAACGGAATCTCCGATATAACAGCAAACAATAATAATCGTTTTACGTATTTTTTTAAATTACTGGTATGAAAATATCCTTCCACCAGCAAAAATGCATAAATAGGAAAGCAGACACGACCAATACAGGTAAGCCAATCATTGCCCGGTACAATGGTCCCCCACAAATGATCGCAAAGCATAAATAACATGGCCATCAAATGGAGTGAAAATGAAGTTGTCTCAAATTTTTTAGTATTTGTCATCGTTGTTCTCCTACTTGTTTTTTACTCATCCATGTATCTGCTTTGCTACCCAAATACAGCATCAATGCCAAAAGTCCTACATAAATACCATCAATGATATGCTCTATTGTACTGAAATCTAAAAACCCTGCACTTTGCGGATAAAATTGAATATACGGCCCGACACCTACTGCCAATAGAATTGCGTACACTAGAAGAACTATCATGGCTGAAAACACTATTTTTTCGCCTCTCAAAGCATTCTGCTTTACACGATAGATAAAATGAAGCAAAAATCCTGCAAAAAACATGACACCAAACATAGAGAGCATCAATGTCAAAAACACATCGCCAGTATTTCCCGCCACACTCCAATAGGTGCCGCCATCGTTGTATTCATGAGAAATATTCTTTACCAAACCAAGCATCTCGGCAGGCCAATACCATTTGATTGTCATTTTACATCCCTCCTACTCCATGTAGTGATTACATATCATTTTATTCTTTTGGCATTGGAATATATCCTGCCTCAATAATTGCTGCTCTGCCTTCATCTGTTAAAATCCAGTTACGCAATTGTCTAGCCGGACTATCTTCCGGCTCATCGGCACGAATCACTAAGTAATATTCATTTAACAATGGATAACTGCCATCAGCAATGGTCTCATCGCTTGGCTGTACACCATCTACCGCGATCATTTTAAGCCCCGGCTGCTGATACATATAACTTGCATAGTAGAATACAGAATACCCTAACGCATTGCCCTCATTGTTGTACCGTGCCAATTCGTCGATAAGCATCCCCATCTCTGCAGGGCGCAGTTCCATTGGCGCATCCATTGGTACAATATCTTTCATCAAGAGCTTCATAAACAGCGATTGACTGCCGCTGGTAGCTACACGCTGATACGGTATAATTTCTAAGTCTTCACCGCCTACCTCATTCCAGTTAGTCACATTACCCGTGTAAATATCAATGAGCTGCTGCTGTGTGAGATTCTCTACCGGGTTCTGCTCATTATTGATGAATACCAATGCGTCACGACCCAGTGGTGTAATTTCCAGTTCTGTACCTACAGTGTCCAGATATGCTTTGGTATCTTCCGCAGCTTCATATACCAGCAAAATATCTGCATTTCCATTGGCGATATTACTCCATGCGTTGGATGTCTTGGTGCAACTGGTCAGTTCTTCTGCTTCCTCCAGCGTAATATCACATACCCGGCTCATAATTTCAGCCATCATTGGCAAATTTGCTGTAGAACCATCCATACGCGGATATTCATCTAAACTTAACTGTAACGATACTTTCTTTGGTACATCGATTTGGTGACTCTGTTGCTTTGTGGTACAACCACTGAACACCAACATTGCAATCAAAAAAACGATTAACATTGTAGCAACTCTTTTGTATGTTCTGAATTTCATTGTCATAACCTCCCTGTTATAAGACAAAACGCTCTATTATTCTTCCGCAGCCGAAGCAAATACCGACTGTTCATAGATCCAGTTGCCGTCTCGATCCATAAGCCCTTGCGAGAACCCTTTTTCTACCCAAAAGCGATTTTCAGATAACCCTTGAATGTTTTTGCAACGTTCAAGGATAACATTCCCATCATAATCGATTAGGTCGTATAAGTTTTTTCCTGCCAGTTGATAATTGGCCATAATCAATCCCGATTTCGTTACATTGCCATTTCCGGACTCGAAATATAATTCATGCATGTACTGATACTCTTTTTCACCAATACGATTCCCGTTTATATCACATAAATAGTTGCAATCATTTACGTTGTCATGTAAAATAAAACGATTTTCATTCAATACAGAAATCCAATTGTCGCCAACATCAAAGATTACTTCTCCATTTTTGTCTATAATACAATCCTGCCCATCCATTGTAGAAGCCGAAAACCACACTGTTGCATCGCTGCTATTTTGCAGGGCATTTGCATACAACTCCATATATGGAGACAAATACGAATATTTCTCGCTAATAGGATTTCCACTGTAATCATAGATTCTGGTATAATACTGATAAATCGGCCAACCACCGTTCTCGGCTGTGGCTACTACTTCACGGGTTTGAATTGTCATGCAATCCTTTAGCATATATTGTACATAATCATACTCCGGATGCTCTCCTGTTTCTTGATATACTACACTGCCATCAATCAACGAAATGACAAATTCCCGATTATCACGTTCTGCTTTGATATAAGATACACCCGGAATATCTGACGAACTAAAATATTCGTATTCGTGCGGTATAATTGCTGTGCCATCTAAACGCTGCAAGCCTTTTAACACTGTACCATTTTCGCTATGCTGTTCTGCTGAAATATAGTATTGATTATCTACGTAGATGAAACCGCCTAATGTCTCGTACAGAATGTTCATATCCCGGTCTACAACACGAGCAGTTGTATAGTTTTTAGCATTTAGAATATAACCTTCATCAACAGGAAAAATATTATTCACATCATCGAAATACACTTCCCCGCTAATGCGATCTTCCAAACGGCCAGTATAATACAATACCCAGTTATCACATACACGTTGAATACCGTTTTGCCCTAGGTGTTTTACCAGGTTTCCCTCTAAATCATACAATGTAAATTCATTGTGTACTTTTTCCCAATTGTCGCCTGTCCATAAATCTTCTGCAGTGAGGTTCGGATCCTCTACAACTTGTTTAGACGTCTGAATCCACAATTGCTCACCGGATATTTCATCACATATGATATACACTTCTTGATTTTCAATCGGTAATATCATCTTACCGTCATGACTCACCACACCGTATGCATTTTCCCACTGACTTGTGGTACGATTGCTTGGCATGACACGATACACCGTACTTGCGGTTGACAATTCATCCGGTTGTTGGTTGGTATCTTGTACTTTATCTTTAGATACAGAACAGCCTGTTATCAAAAAACAGCTAAGCGTAAACAATGTCAGAAATTTTAAATTTCTTTTGTGAAAAATTTGTTTCATAGCACTCCCTCCAAACGTTATATTGATAATCATTCTATCGTCAACCATAGTATATCAATTACTTACCCGCATTTGTTAAAAAATACACAAAAAATACAGCAGAACCGTCCTATATACATAGACGTTCTGCTGTATAAAAAAGTTGCAAAAGTATAAAAGAATCAATATTTATTTTTGCGCACCACGACGTTCCAGTTTTTCAACAATATCAATAATGTCTTGTCTATCACGGGCAATAATTTCAATCTGCTGTTCGTACAATGCACTCATGAGATTTACCATTTCTTCTGCTTTGTATACTGTATCAGAATAAATCTCATACGCCTGATCTGTTTCCTGTTCTAACAGATTCATTGCATTAGCTTTTGCTTCATCCATAGAGGCTTTCAGCTCTGCTTCTTTTTCTTTTCGATAGCTTTCAATCTCTTCATCTAAACGTTTACGCAATGCTTCGGCTTCCTCACGCACTTCCGCTAGAATCTGCTCACCTTCTTTACGTGCCTCTTCCAAAATCCCTTCTCTGCTATTTTCCAGTTCCTTACGCGCAGCTTCCAATTCTTGACGACGTTCACTCAAAGTCATAGCAACGATATCTTCTGCCTCAGCTTTTACTTTAGCATCATATGCCTTTGCTTCTACCATGATACGTTCTGCTTCTTTTTTGGCATCTGTTACCGCATCTTCCAAAGTAGAAGTGCGTACCACCTCTGCCTCTGTTACCATCTGCCGTGCCTGCCACATAGCATTTTTCAACAATTGTTCTTTTGTCATCTGCAGAGTTTCAGGATCTAATACGAAATCTTCATCCTCTAAACGATGGTCTACCCCATGGAATACTTTCAATTCACGAATCAATGCCATTAATTCGTTGCGGTCTACCACTACCATATCTTTCTGCAACATAGGAGATTTGCACTCCTCTACATATGCCTCATATTCTTTTAAACGTTCAAACATTTTTTTGCTGAATTCTGCTTCCATACTTATTTACCCTCCAGATAACATAACTCTATTACAAACTGTTCTAACAATTCTTCTCCATTTGCCGATGTAGATTTCAGCGCAGTTTCTATCATCAAGAGCTGTTCTAATGCACCAATTAATTGCACTGTGCTAAACTGCTCTGCCTGACGTATGCTTTTTTTAATAACAAACGGATGTAGTTTTGTTTTTTCTTTGATTTCTGCTTCGTTGTATCCCATACCGCGATAATCTTTTACCAAAAGCAGATTGCGAAAATGTCTGTTTAAAAAGCCTAGCAACTTAAACGGTGATTCGCCCACATAAAACATATCACGTAAGGTCTGCAAAGCCTCACTGCCTTTTTTATTACCGATACTGTCTGACAAAGCAAATATATTTGCTTCCACCGTCTTCGTTACAATGGTTTCCACATGCTGCAAGGTAATCACCGCATCTTCAGGGCGATAAAGCAGCAACTTCTGCAGTTCTTGCTCCATAATCTGCAAGTCAAAACTATTGATACTAGACAAATACTCTAATGCCTGACGATCAATCTTTCTGCCGGCATCTTCCACATATTGTGCAATCCACGATTCCATGACCTTGCCTTTCAAAGGCGCAAACTCTACTTGCACCGCAACGTCCTGTAATCGTTTATTGAGTGCACCGGTCTTGCCCAATGCACCTTCAGCACAAAATACTAACACACACTGCGGATTTGGAGATTCCAGATAATCCAAAAGATACTGAACACTTGCTTGCTCTGCCTTGTCACTTTTCGGGATAGACAAAAACGGCAATGGAGATTGCACGATTAATAATCTGCGTTCAGCCATAAACGGTAAATTCATGGCCATTTCTGCAATCTGTTTTGGTGTAGTCTCGCCTCCGGCCACAATATCTTTGTTGAAATCCTCAAGTCCTTCAGGTAAAATCTGCTGTTCTATGGTTTTTAATGCCTTGTCTTGTAACAGCTTTTCTTCCCCATAAAAGAAATAGACTTCATGAATCTCTCCTTTATGCAATTGTTTTAGCAAAGTATGATAATCCATGAAGCATTCCTTTCCAGAAATTCATTTATTGTTTTGGTGTCTGATGATTCTGACGATCTCTGCTGCTTGTTAATGTTTTTTTCTGCATAGAGGATGTTTTTACCTGAGTTGGATGTTCAATCGAAGTCATCAGTCTATCATAATTTTTCGATCCGGATGCTGTATTTTGTACATTGCTTTGTGTTCTAGATTGCACAGCGGATTTTTTACGTCTCTCTTTCTGCATCATTGTAATACTGCGACTAATGATAGATGCAATATATACCAAAGATAATACAACAGCTGCAACAAATACCCAATTAATTGGTTTACGTGCATCTTCCAAAGCGATTAACGGCACCTGATAAATTTCACTGCCATCCAATAATACTTCTAACGCCCCTACCTGTGTATTTTTCTTAATTGGACGTTCCGCATTGTCCAGCACCATCTGATAAGATACAATCGATGCATTATTACTTGGCAGAATTACACTATAATTTTCTCCGGCTACCACACGCACCTTATGCTGTTCATCAAATTGCAGTACGGTCTGCAAAGTATCTTTCTGAATTACCGGAACAACTTTGGTATGTTCAAAACCATAATTCAAAATATTGCGCATATTCTGATATATAGAACTATCAGATGCGCCTAAAATTACCCCTACCAGCTCACGATTATCTTTTTTAGCAGAACCAATCAAAGTATATTTCGCAGCAGCGGTATGACCGCTTTGTACACCTGTAGCATCGCTCATAATGGAAAACAACTGATTAGTATTGGCTAAAGGTTTTTCATAACTAACGCCTTTCCAGTTTACCTGCTGTGTTTTTACCATCGCACGGAAGGTATCGCTTTTCATAGCATGGGAAGCCAATTTGGCCATGTCAGCAGCAGTGGTAAGCTGTCCCTCTGCATCCTGACCATGAGGATTTTTAAATTCAGTATTACTCATGCCCAGTTCTTTGGCTTTACTGTTCATCAGTGTTACAAATTTATCTGCAGACCCGGCAACACCCTCGGCCACTACGTAGGCAGCGTCGTTTGCAGAAGCCACCAGCATGACTTCTACCAAAGAACGCATAGTATAGCGTTCACCCTTTACTAAGTGTACGGTAACTGCATTCATCCCATCCAAATTCGGCAAATTTTTTACAGTGATTTCTGTATCTAAATTACCACTTTCAATAGCCAAAATAGCAGTCATTATTTTTACCAAGTCTGCCGGCGCAGCCTGTACATCAGCATTTTTGCCAAAAAGTACGGTTCCACTCTCTACATCGGCTACAATATAGCCGGTGGCAGACACATCAGGAAAAGATTTTTCCAACACATCTGCAAATGCAGGAGCCGGTACAATACTAAAAAGCATTGCAAAAAATACAATCATTGCCACAAATTTATTTCGCATGGGACATCACCTTTTTCTACAAAATTCAATTTATATAATCGTTCGAAAATTTCATCGATTGCTTATTACAAAAGACAAAAATACATCATTATTATAACACAAAAATTACAAAATGGTTAAGAATTTTTACGTTAATTTGTAGAAAATCACAATAATTTTTATGAAACCTTTACGATAGTATAAACAAGATTGCACCACTCTCTGCTGTACTATATCTTGCAATCTTACATGCATCGATCCAATCAAGTACTGCTTTGTGCGGATGCCCATATCCATTGTCTCTTCCGGCTGAAATCACAGCATATTGCACACCTTTTTGCTGCAATTGCCGATATAAATATGCACTGCCGGAATTTCTGCTTCCATGATGGGGTACTGTCCATATAGTAATGTGCTCTTCCCCTGCTATAAATTGCTGTACAGCAGATACAGCCAAATCTCCTGGAAATGCTGCCGCACCATCGGAATAATGGAGCACAGCGGTCAATTCCGCCCGATTTGTAGTATTGGTATTATCTACAAATGGTTTTAATACAATTTTATGAGCGTTCAACTGTAATACTGCTTCACTATCGATGGGCATGGTAATTTTATCCGGTACTTTGCTTCGTTCCTTTTGTGATTCTTCTACATAAATCTGCGCTACCGATACTGTCTCTAACACACGAGCCAAACCATTGGTATGATCAGCATCACCATGCGATAAAATTACAGCATCAATATGATTTACCCCGTACCAAGCCAATACCGAAGACAATTCCTGTGTCTGTGCGCCTGTATCAAACAGCACCACTTCTCCTGCCCTTGTACGAAGCATTGCACAACTACCCTGCCCGGTATCCAAATATAATAATTCATCCTGTTTTGGTTCCGTCGGAATAGACAGACCGACAACAAATATAAAAAGCATAACAAGAAAAATTGTGTCATAACGTTTATCTTGTAATCGATACCATAACAAAATCAAAAATACAATATAAAGCAGCATTACAAGACCATCAGGTTGTCCTATATTCCATTGGGTACGTCCGACAACATACTGAAAACCTACAGTGCCATTTTGTAATAACCAAAGTACCATTTTTGATGGCATCATAAACAACATCATACCCATTGGAAGCAAAGCACTTAACACAACACCTGCTAAAAGTAAAGGTACCGCCATTGTTACCAATGGCACCAATACAAAATTAAACAACGGTGATAAAAAAGAAAACGTATAAAAATGCCATGCTGTGAGAGGAACACTGACAAGCCAGGCTGCCAATACCACTGCGATACTGCTGCGCATTTTTTCAGACTGTATAAATTGCAGTTTCTTTTGAATAGGTGAAACAAACATCAATAATGCCAATGTTACACCAAACGATAATTGAAACCCTGCAGACCATAACAAAAATGGATTGTCCAATAAAATCACCATTGCTGCAAAGGCTAAATAATTAAGGGCATTTGGCGGACGATACAAACGTATAGCCAATGCACTGAGCAGTATCATCCCAGCTGCCCGCAATGCCGAAGCAGGTAACCCTGCCAACATACAATATAGCCCCAACCCGATTGCTAATATAACTACAGAAACCCACGAACGTGTCCATCCCATATAGTGAAAGCTCCATAACACCACCGAGCCAATAACCCCTACATGCAATCCCGATACAGCAAAAATATGAGCAATGCCCATGCGTTGTGTCATCGCATAAAACTCATCACTCAATCGGTGTTTGGCTCCGGTCAACAATGCCATAGCTAAATCCGCCTGTTCTATAGAAAGTGTTTGATATAAAATTCGCTCCAATTCATTATGGATCCTGCACACCATATACCAAATGCCATTTGCCTCTGAAAGTACAGAAATACGTTCTGCAGCCAGTTTTACACCCGCCTTTTTGCTCAAAAGCCACGCTGTTTCATCAAATCCTCCCGGATTACGGCGTTGATCCGGAAGCGATAACACACCTTCAACTTGAATCTTTGTTCCTGTCGGATACCATACAGTGCTTGACCTCGTATTTACATCATAATACTCATAGGGTATTGTCACATACAGCTGCTCTCCTGATTCCAGTTGCATAAAGAAATAAGATTGTCCTTTTTTGCTCTCTGTCACATTACCTATGATACTGCAATATCGATTTACTTCATCGGCCAAAAGATTTTGCTGTGCCTTTTCTATTGGACGATACATTATCCCTGTCCATTCTGCAATTACGATGAACAAAATGAAAGCACAGGCAATCCAAACCATACGATATTGTTTTGGATAATGACGTGGTCCATGCGATACAGAAATCATGATTTCATCCCCTTCGCCCTTGTTATTCCTATATAATTCCAGTTTATAAAATAAACTCCTGCCTAAATGAAGAAAATTTTTCCACTAGGCAGGAGTTTTCTTATTTATGAGGAAAGATTCATACAAAGATGCATTTATGTATACACTATTGGACAACTATATTTAAGAAAAGGCTGATGATACTATGCATATTACATTTGAACAGGTGCTGGCCAATGAAGAAATCCACACCTATATTGAACAATCTGATGCCGTGCTCTTGTCTATGGGCTATACCGAGCACAGCTTTCCTCACGTCATGCGGGTGGCCGAACTAACTCACAAAATTCTCACAACACTCAATTATCCAAAACGGGATTGTGAATTGGCATGTATTGCCGCTTATCTGCACGATATGGGCAATATGATTAATCGACACAATCATGCACAAAACGGTGCTTTACTGGCCTTTGATTTACTCAAGCAAATGCATGCCGAACCAAACGATATTGCGTTAATCATGACCGCTATTGGCAATCATGATGAAGGCACTGCTTTTCCGGTGGACCCTATTACTGCAGCACTGATTTTGGCTGACAAATCCGATGTACGATATACCCGAGTACGAAATCAAGACTTTGCTACATTTGATATTCATGACCGAGTAAATTATGCAGTAAAACGTTCTGACTTATATATCGAAAAGGATAGCCATATTGAACTGGATTTGGATATCGATACTTCTGTCTGTGCTGTGATGGATTACTTCGAAATTTTCTTAGAACGGATGATGTTATGTCGCAAAGCAGCAGAAAAGCTTGGCTTAGCGTTTCGCCTCACCATCAATAAACAGCCGATTATATAACGACTGTAGAAATCGTCACAAAGACACAAAACTCCCTTTTTTGAGTACAAATCAATCTACACTCAAATTAAGGGAGTTTCATTTTTATTTACAGTTCAGTTTTATAGTTTCCACTTACATCCCGCAAATGCGTTGCGTTCTATCTGCTCAATACTCTTCGGCAATGTAACACTGTCAAGTGCTGTGCATCCGTCAAATGCATTGTTGCCAATCCGGGTAATCCCTTCGGAAATGGTTACGGAACGAATTTGTGCCAAATGCTCAGCCCGTTCATGATTAATACCGTAACGTACCGGGCTTAGTGCATAAGGACCAATAGCATTGATTACTTTATCCCCAATCATAGAAGGAACACAAACTTCCAAATCAGTGCCGTAATAGCGCATAAGGGTATAAGTATCATCACTATTTTGTTTCATCCCCCATTCCTGCTCCAATTGTACCGTCGTTTTCTCCAATGTTGGAAGATCCCAATCCAGTGTCAAATCATCCCATGCATCGTCAAATGAATCCGTCTCCTCTGCTTCTGTTAATCTTTGCTTATATTGCATGAGCGCTGCAGCATGGTCGGCCTGCCCCTCAGCTAAAATCGTATCCAAAATACCATCCACATCCTCTGCCGGAATCATTTGCTCCTGTATCATAATCTGCAGCAGAGGCCAATGCTCAATGGCCAGCGGATAATACTGTTTACATCTGTTTTGAATATATTGGTACATCGTTTGTGCGAAGATGATATCCTCTATCCTATCCTCACACATATCATCAGCAAAGGCCAAAATCGCACTATCACGTACATTTACCGGCAATTTGGCTGGGTGTAAATGGGTGGCACGCACTTTCGTCCCCGGCATAAAGCAGTGACGACCAATCACCGTATCGATACTGTCTAGCTGTACCGATAACCCCGTACACTCATCAAATGCTCTATCTCCAATTCGCTGCACCTGTGCAGGAATGCGTATTTGTTTCAGTTTGCGGCAATTCTGAAAGGCTCTGTCATCAATTTCTGTTAAGGTGTCTGGCAATGTCACTCTAGATAATGCCGCAGCATTGCGAAACAAATCTGCATAAAGCTTTATCGTACCGGAGCGTATCGATACTTCCGTAATATTACGTATGTCTCCTTTGACACGCCATGCGATTGGTCCCGCATATACGATACCGTCAGGCTGTGCAGAAAACCATACTGTATCATGAAATGCTTCATGCCCAATCACACGCAAAGACTGCGTAAATGCAATATCCCGTAGTGCTGTGCATTC
>JAFNVD010000079.1 GCA_017383785.1 Peptococcaceae bacterium
AGTCAGCGATTTCGTTGGTTGTCCAAACAAATTCGTTGAATTTCAGATGTGCAATCTGTGCAGTCAGGTCAGGACGGCCATAATACTGCATATCACCCTGTGGATTTACAGCCATCAGTACAACAGGTTTCTGGAAGAACTGAAAGAAGCCCTGTACCAGCTGACCTTTCTGTTCCTGTTCCAAACCGAAGAAGTCGGTGTCTACCGCTACGATTACGATTTCTTTATCATTTACATTAATCAGTGTGCTATCGAATTTCATGAAAGAAACTCCTTTCGCGTATTAAAAATAATTTATTTAGTTCTGTACAGGCAGAAACTCTTCGATGTTTTCCATCATGATATCCAGTACAGCGCCTTCATAGCTTTCAATTTTACCTGCATCGCCCAGCTGAGCCAACTGAGGATCCAATGGGAATTTGCCAATCAGAGGCACTTTGTGTTTGCTGCATGTTTCAGCAATATTGCTTTCCCCAAACAGGTGAATTTTTTTGCCGCAGTCAGGGCAGTTCAGGTAGCTCATGTTTTCAGCAATCCCTAATACAGGAATGTTCATCATTTCTACCATTTTAATCCCTTTACGTACAATCATGTTTGCCAAATCCTGTGGAGATGTTACCATGTATACGCCATTTACAGGCAGATTCTGCAAGATTGTCAAAGTAGCATCACCGGTGCCAGGTGGCAGGTCAACTACCAGATAATCGATATCGCCCCAAATTACTTCTTCCCAGAACTGTTTGATAACGCCGGAAATAACAGGACCTCTCCATACTACAGGTTCATCATCATTTGGCAGCAGCAGGTTCATAGACATTACTGCAATGCCGTTTTCACTCTTCATTGGATAAGCGCCAAATTCGCTCATCTGAGGGTTGCCGTGCAGACCAAACAGTTTAGGAATACTTGGACCGGTGATATCGCCGTCTAAAATACCAACTTTGTATCCTTTTTTGTTCAGTGCAATGGCAATCATAGAGGTGAAAGAAGATTTCCCTACGCCGCCTTTACCACTCATTACAACGATTACATTTTTAATATTGCTCAGCTGCTGTGCCTGTGTTTTCTGAGGAACACCACAAGAAGAACAGCTACCGGAAGAGCAGCTACCGGAATCACAACTACCCTGAGAAGAACATCCGCTACAACTAGACATATATATTACCTCCTAAAAATTATGATTTTTCATCTGCTTCTATTGTAATATTGTGAACCGTAAAGTGCAAGTAAACAACGGTGAATAAAGGTATTACAAAAATTTATACGAATATTTTATAAAGTTATATGCCGGCTCAAAATATTTTTCCGTTTTCTAGTGTTGCCCTGTGGTATCTATCCGGATTTAGTGGTACAATAAAAGATAATTATTTTTTAGGTGGGAGTTTATATGCCGGAGTATTTTACTTATATGGTGCTGTGCAGCGATAATACATTGTATACCGGTTATACCGACGACTTGAAGCGTCGTATGGAGGTGCACAATAGTGGTAAGGGTGCTAAGTATACCAAGGCACGTTTACCGGTGGAGCTGGTGTATTGGGAGAAGCACTCTACCAAACAAAAAGCAATGCAGCAGGAGTATGCAATCAAGCAGCTTAGCCGTGCACAAAAACTAAAACTTCTGCCCGAAGATGTGCAAAATAAAATAAACAGCAAATGAATAGTAGGGGACGATGTTCTCAGCGTCCCGTTTGTTGATAGATTGTATTTGTTTAAATAAAAGTGAGGTTTGCGTATGAAAAAATTAGTCGTAATCGATGGCAACAGTTTAGCCAATAGAGCCTTTTATGCCATTCCCATGTTGAGCAATTCCAAAGGGATTATCACCAATGCGGTGTATGGGTTTACCAACATGCTGCAAAAATTAATTCAGCAGGAACAGCCTGATTATCTGGCGGTGGCCTTTGATGTAAGCCGCAAGGTATTTCGTCATGAGCAGTATGCCGATTATAAAGCACAGCGCAAAGGGATGCCGGAAGAGTTGCGCGACCAGATGGGCATCATCAAAGATGTGCTTCGTGCTATGAACGTGCCCATTTTCGAGCAGGAAGGATACGAAGGTGATGATGTTATCGGTACTATGGTAAAATGGGCGGAACAGCAGGGGATTGAAAGTGTAATTGTTACCGGGGATAAAGATAGTTTGCAGCTCATTACCGATAAAACCAGTGTACACTTAACCAAAAAAGGTATTAGCGAATTGGGGATGTATGACTATGCCAATTTTCAGGCAGAGTACAACTTGGTACCGGATCAAATTCGCGATTTAAAAGGATTAATGGGTGATTCTTCTGACAATATTCCGGGGGTACCGGGTGTTGGCGAGAAAACAGCGTTAAAATTATTGCATGATTATGGCACTATTGAGGAACTGTATCAGCATTTGGATGATTTCAAAGGCAAAAAACTTGGTGATAAATTGCGTGACAATGAAGATATGGCTCATTTGAGCAAAAAACTTGCCACCATCTATTGTGAAGTTCCGCTGGAATTGAGTGAAGAAGCACTGCGTCGTCATCCGTTCAATCGTCCTGCTTTAATGCAGCTGTATAAAGATTTGGAACTGAAAAGTTTAATAAAAGATCTGGAAAAAATCATGCCGGAAGAACCGGAAGGGTATATAACAGAGATGGCAGTGCCTGCGGATATTGATGCGATTTTCTCTGACGTCATGAATGAATTGATTGCAGAGGAAAACGGCATTTCTGTAGATGCTTCTGAAGGAGAGGCTGTATTTGCGGATATGGATACTGCTACTATTGCAGAGAATGAAATCATCGAACCAATAGAAGTGAAAAAAGGTATTGTATTGCATAGCATGTCTGCCTTGGAAGAAGCGATAGCGTTCCATATGCAGAAACCCGTAAAAACAATTATTATGATTGCTGAAACAACGGAAGGCAATATTCTGGATATGAAAGTAAACCGTTTGGGCTTATTTGTGGCAGATCAGCCATATATCATTGCGTTTAACGAAAACCACGGAGAAGATTTTGCTGCTGCTGCGGAGATTTTACGTCCTTGGATGGAAGCCGATGATATTCTGGTAATGACAGACGATGCCAAAAAGCTTTATTCCTGTTTCCGTGCAGTGGGCATTCACAGTAAAATGATTCTGTGGGACAGTGCATTGATTGCATATCTCTTAAATCCGGAACGGAAAGAATTGTCTACCGAAGCCCTTTTGGCAGAGCAGTTTGATTTGGTATTGCCGGAAGATCCAAATGAGCATTTATTCGGCTTACTGAAAGGCATTTTTGTATTGAGTGAACCTTTGGTAGATCGACTGGATGAAGAAGGTCTGTTAGAACTTTATGCTAAAATTGAATTGCCATTGGCGCATTTATTACCTGAGTTGGAGTATGAAGGGGTTAAAATCAACAGAGCATATCTGGAGCAAATGGGGCAAGAACTGAATGCACGTATTGATGCTCTGACACAGAAACTGTATGAAACAGCCGGAGAAACATTTAATTTAAACTCTTCCAAACAGCTGGGTGTCATTCTGTTTGAAAAAATGGGTTTGCCGGTGATTAAGAAAACAAAAACAGGATACTCTACCGATGCAGAAGTGTTAGATACCTTGGCGGAAGAATATGAGTTTGTAAAAGATATTTTGGAATATCGTCAGTTGACCAAACTGAAATCTACTTATGTGGATGGTATTTTAAAACTGGTGCGTCCGGATACCGGAAAAGTGCATACTACATTCAATCAGACCATTACTGCTACCGGGCGTTTGAGCAGTACCGAGCCAAATCTGCAGAATATCCCGATTAAAACAGAGGAAGGCAAACGGATTCGTAAAGCATTTGTACCATCTCAGCCCGAATATGTATTGGTAGCGGCCGACTATTCTCAGATTGAGCTGCGTGTACTTGCGCATATGTGTCAGGACCCTGTATTAATGGATAGCTTCAAAAACAATGAAGATATTCATCGTCGTACCGCATCGGAAGTATTTGGTGTGCCGATGGAGGAAGTGACCAAAGAAATGCGCCGCAATGCCAAAGCGGTAAACTTCGGCATCATTTATGGGCAAACAGAGTTTGGTTTGAGCAAAGAGCTGGGCATTAGCCGTAGTGAGGCAAAAGAATATATTAATAGCTATTTTGAGCGTTATAGCGGTGTAAAACAGTGGATTGATAATACTGTACAAGAAACTCGATTGACCGGTGTCAGCAAAACTATGATGGGCAGAAAGCGTTATATCAAAGATATCAACAGCAAAAACTTTAATCTGCGCAGTTTTGCCGAACGTACTGCTGTAAACAGTCCAATTCAAGGGACCGCTGCTGATATTATCAAACTGGCCATGCTGAAAGTACAGGAAAATATCAAAGGACACAAAATGAAAGCCAAAATGCTTTTGCAAGTACATGACGAATTGATTTTTGAAGTACCGCCAAATGAAATTGCAGGGCTGATTGTAATTTTGAAAGAATGCATGGAACATGCTGTGCCATTGGATGTACCGCTTAAAATTGACGTAAATGTTGGCTTTGACTGGTACGATATGCAGCGTGTATAACATATTGTATATGAAAACTGAATAGCATCGCACATGTCGCCTTTCATTTCCATATAGTAATACTGGAGATGGGAGGCGATTGTTTTGTGGTTTACAATAGTATTGGCTATGATTTTAAGCATTGATTGCTTAGGTGTAGGGTTGTCTTATGGTATGCGTCATGTGATTTTGCCCTGGTATGGTCGGGTTATTATTAGCTGCTGTTCCGGTATAGCCATTGCAGTATCTATGCTGTTAGGACGATTGTTAGAAGGCGTTATCCCGGGCGAACAGATTCATTTGTTTGGCGAAAGTATGCTGGTATGTTTGGGTGTATTTTTTCTGATTCGCAGTGTAATGGAGCTGCGTAAAGAAGATATAGAGGCGGAATGTGCTGCAGAACCTACGGCATCTTGTTTATTAGAAACTCCATTGTTTCAATGGCGTATTCCGGGGTTGGATGTCATCATTCGTATAATGCACAATCCACATCGTGCAGATTTCGACCAGTCGGGGCAGATTAACAGCAAAGAGGCAATATGGCTCGGGTTTGCGCTGGCTATGGATTCTTTCGGAGCAGGGGTCTGCATAGCTTTGATGGGCTTTTCTATATTGGGAGTAAGTATACTCACACTTTCCTTTGCCTTTTTATTGGTAACAGCCGGGTATTATTGGGGGAGCCGATATGGTGATAACCCTGCATACCGTAAATTAAATCTATTGCCCGGTATCATGCTGATTACTCTTGGAATGATACGAATTCTGTTTATATGAGTGGTTTGCTAATTGAAGAAATATATTGTATAATCGGTGTAATAAAAATACAAAAGGGGCGGCAAATATGTCAGTGCAAGAGATGAAAAATAAATCAACTGTAATTGGCCTTACCGGCGGTATTGCATGCGGCAAATCTATGATTAGTGCATATCTTGCGCAAAAAGGAATTCCTGTCATTGACGGCGATCTTGTGGCTCGTCAGATTGTAGAGCCGGGGACAAAAGGATTGGCACAGATTGTAGATACATTCGGTGCAGAATATTTACATGCCGACGGTACACTCAATCGCGCCATGCTTGGAAGCCTTGTATTTGCCGATAAAGAGGCACTACAACAGTTGAATGCCATTACAAAGCCATTGCTGTTAGAGGCGTTTAAAACGCAAATAAATGCGTTACAAGCATACCCGATGATTGTGCTGGATGTGGCTTTGCTGTTAGAAGATCATGATTACAAAGAGTTGGCAGATCAAGTGTGGGTAGTAACCGTATCACCGGTACAGCAACTGGCCAGATTGATGAAACGCAACAGCTATACCGCAGAAGAAGCACAGAATCGCATTAATGCGCAAATGAGTAATGAAGAACGAATCCAATATGCCGATGTTGTGATTGATAATAATGGCACTATGTCGGAAACTATTGCTCAGGTGGAACGATTATTGTATAATATATTGATTGGTATACAATAGAAAGTAAGAGGATGTTATATGTCTGTTGAAAATAAAGTTTGTAATACAATACTGGAAGCCATGGGCCATACTCCTATGATTCGACTGAATCGTATGGTAGATGCCGATAGTGCCGATGTACTGGTAAAGTTTGAAGGCTTGAATGTAGGCGGTTCTATCAAAACACGCACCGCATTTGCTATGATTGAAGCTGCGGAGCAAAAAGGCTTGCTGCACAAGGATAGTATCATTGTAGAGCCTACCAGTGGTAATCAAGGGGTAGGCATTGCATTGGTGGCAGCTGTAAAAGGGTATAAAAGCATTATTATTATGCCTGACTCTGTTAGTGAAGAACGTCGTAAACTGGTGCAAAACTATGGTGCAGAAGTGGTGCTGGTACATGATGCCGGTGATATTGGTGCATGTATTATGGAATGTGCTGCGACTGCAAAACGCATGGCAGAGGAAAATCCAAATGTATATGTACCACAGCAGTTTGAAAACCCGGCCAATGTGATGGCACATCATACACAGACAGCCAAAGAAATTTTGGCGCAGACAGAGGGGATTGTCATCGATGGATATTGCAGCGGTATTGGTACAGGAGGCACCATCACAGGGGTAGGCGAAGTATTAAAAGAAGCCAATCCAAATATGGAAATTTGGGCAATTGAGCCGGAGCATGCAGCTATTTTATCCGGTGGCATTATTGGTACTCACATTCAAATGGGTATTGGCGATGGGTTGATTCCTGCTATTTTAAATCAGCACATTTATGATAATGTCGTAATCGTAACAGACGAGGAAGCACTGCAGACTGCCAAAGATTTGGCTCGTTTGGAAGGTTTGATGTGCGGTATTTCCAGCGGCACCAATGTAGCAGCTGCATTAAAAATGGCGAAAAAATTAGGAAAAGGCAAAATTGTAGTGACCATTTTGCCGGATACAGCAGAACGCTATTTCAGCACAGCATTATTTGAATAAGTAAATAAACAAACGAAAGCTGATGTCTTCGGATATCGGCTTTTTTGTAAATATTTTTTTTATAAATACAGCAAGAGGAGTGGCAAAGAAATGTCAATTGAAAAAGGGAGAGCGTATTTCGCACAGTTTGGTATGGAGGATCAAGTCATTGAATTTAATGTGTCCAGTGCTACGGTAGAGTTGGCCGCAGCGGCGTTAAGCTGTGAGCCTAAGCGCATTGCTAAGACGTTATCCTTTTTGGTAAATGAACAGGCTATTTTGATTGTGGCAGCAGGCGACGCACGTATTGATAACCCAAAATACAAAGCGCAATTTGGCGTGAAAGCAAAAATGATTGCAGCAGAAGATGTAGAACCGATGATTGGGCATGGCATTGGCGGGGTATGTCCGTTTGGGATTAATGAAGGTGTTACTGTATATTTGGACGAATCATTAAAACGGTTCACCACAGTATATCCGGCATGCGGTAGTGGAAATAGCGCTATAGAGTTAACCATTCCACAGCTAGAGCAGTATTCCGGCTATACGGCTTGGGTAGACGTGTGCAAAGACTGGCAGGAAGCATAGACAGTAAATAATGCTTAAAACAACAAAAGCGAAGAATCTGTTGAAAATACGTTATCTTAACAGATTGCTTCGCTTTTTTGTATGTAAAAATATATTTGTTTGATAGAAATATCTGCTGAAACTGTGCAGCGAAAATGAACATAGAAAAAGAAAAAGGACGTCCAAATGAACGTCCTTCGTTGAGTCGGGGTGGAGGGATTCGAACCCCCGGCCCCATGGTCCCAAACCACGTACTCTACCAAACTGAGCCACACCCCGTCAACCAACGAAAATTATTATATCTAATCCGGTTGTTTTTGTCAACATGTTTTTTAAACTTTTTTTAAAATTGTTGAATTTTTTTTCGAAATCCAGTACAATAGTGAAGCAGAATAATATTACTGAATGATATAAAATTTGTTGAAAAATTTGTTGAAATAAAAGGATTGGTGACGAAATGGCAGAGGAACGTTTACAAAAATATCTGGCTGCAGCCGGGGTAGCATCCCGCAGAGCCAGTGAAAAATTGATTTTGGATGGCAAAGTTGCTGTCAATGGTAAAGTCGTAAAAGAATTGGGCACCAAAGTCGTGCCTGGAAAAGATAAAGTAACAGTGGATGGCAAACCGGAAGAACGAAGGGCATAT
>JAFNVD010000080.1 GCA_017383785.1 Peptococcaceae bacterium
TACCATGGCAGGCTGCACAGTGCGTACCATGCTCAAAACCAATTCGGCCGATTCAATACCGGTCATACCCAGTACCCCGGGGGTAATGGCTGCTACCGGACGTACACCTTCTAACACTTCTTTGGGCACATTGCCATACAAATGGCGTGTAGCCATAATGCGCCGCACCACACGAGGCCCCAGTGCATCGGGTGTAGCATTTTGGTTGCCTAAGCCCACCACCAGCACACAATCTTCTTGCTGCAAATGTGCAAGAAAAGGAGATAACTGTTGGGTCACAATATCGGCTAACGTATCATGTACGCCGTGATGATTGATGCCCAGTGCATCTGTAAAAATTGTGACATACGTGCCAATGGGCTTTTGCATGATACTGCTGCCTTGTTCGTTCAATATTTTCACCGTATGAATCGATGCTACCCCATCCGTTTCTGTGGTAAGGGACACACCGGGAATTTCTCCGCCGTGTTCTCCTCGCAGCAAATCATGGGCTTCTAATGCCAGTTCCGGCATACAGCCCAGTTGACGATACAGCTCTGTTTTGTTGACGGAGAAATCATCATCATAAACAGCATCCAATGCCGGATAGTTTTCCGGCGTATCCAATTCTATCGGATTGGAAAATGTCATAGTAAACACTCCTTTTAGAAAGGGTAAATATTTTATGCAATAAGATTAGTGTGTAAAAATTTTTAGTCAATATGCAAGATATTCACTCTGCAAGCAAGAAAATTGTGTTATAATGTAGAAGATAACATTACACGTACAAAGCAAAGAGCAAAGGTGGAACGCTATGAGAATCATTGCAGGGGAAAACAGAGGGAAAAAGTTAAAAGCAGTGCCGGGCATGAAAACACGCCCTACAGCAGACAGAGTAAAAGAAGCGGTGTTTAGCTCTATCGATGACAGATTGTACGGCAGTCGGTTTTTAGATGTATTTAGCGGCACAGGCAATATTGCGCTGGAAGCTGTGAGCCGTGGTGCAGAGGAAGCGGTGCTGTTAGAAAAGGATGCTGATGCATTGAAAGTCATACAGGACAATGTTACTGCGTGCCGTCAAGATGCCAGATGTACCATTATGCGCGGTGATTCCATTGCCTCTATGAATACACTGAGCCGTCAAGGCAAACAATTTGACCTTATCTATGTAGATCCGCCATATCAGGGTGGATTATACGAAGAAGTGTTAAAAAACATTGCGGAGAAAGAGCTTTTGGCTCAAGATGGCTTAATTTTGCTGGAATGTGCAAAAAACACTTCCCTTTCTATAGAAAATAGTATATTCTTTATATATAAAGAAAAGTGCTATGGTGACACCTGTGTGCTTTATGTGAAACAGAAATAATAAAATGAACTTTTCATAAATCAGGAGGAATTCCAATGAACATTTATGATTTATTAGACCAGTTAGAGGCTTTTGTAGGCAATAGTAAACCGGCGTTTATGCAGAGCGGTAAAGTGGTAATCGATCCGGAAGAACTGTATCAGATGATTGACCAGATTCGTACCAGCGTACCGGATGATATCCGTGATGCACAGTGGGTGAAAAAAGAAGAAGAGCAGATTAAACGTAAAGCGCAGGAAGATTACGAACGTATCGTAGCAGAGGCGCAAGCACGTGCCCAGGAACTGACCGGTGAAACAGAAGTGTATCGTCTGGCAGTAGAACGTGTTAACGAAATGATGGACGAAGCCCATACCGCAGCCCATGACATTACATTAGGTGCGTTCCAGTATGCTAACGACATTATGGAAAAAATCGAAAAACAGCTGCAGATTTACTACGATGTAGTACAGGATGGCAAAGAAGAAATTCAGAAATCCATCGATGCACTGCAGATTCAGCCAAAAGAATAATTCTTGTAAAAAGTACAACAGCTCATGCATAGCCATGGGCTGTTTTTTTATGCTGTTTTCCTTGTTTCGACATTTTTCGCAAATGAAATGGAGTATGATAGATAGTAATCATACAGATGGAGGACTGGCTATGGGAACAACGCAAAACAATATAGAAACATATAGATGGACAAACCTTGGAGATAGCTTTATAGCATTAGGCAATGTACTGCAGCAGGATCGTACAAATATAGAGATAAACGCAGAGGCACAGGCAAAAGCATTGTATCGCAGTGTGTACCAGCAAGTGTGTCAATTTTGCAGCAAAGTGCGTTGGTGCTGGGGTGAGGAATGTGCCTATACCATAGATACATTGCGCAGTGTATGCGATGTACTGGCTGAGCAAGGGCTGCGCAAAGAATCGGCATTTTCTACGCGCTTTCAAGGGCGATGTTTGCAGGCCAGAGGGCTGGAAATTGCTCTGTTTAATCAGATTGCCCACAGCAGTGAAACTTTGCAGCAGCGCAGCCGATACAACGAAAACAAAGCCAATATTGCACATCAGCTGATTATGATAGGAGAGCAAATGAAACGAATGCGGCAATCTGCCACAGCAGATGATAGTCCGGAACGTTTGGCGGTAGGCTATGCATCAAGCCGCAAAGAGCATGTATCGGGGGATAGCTGGGGTGTAATCGATTTGCAGGACGGACGGTTGGTGCAAATATTATGTGATGGCATGGGAAGCGGTACTTTGGCCATGGAGCAAAGCCATACAGCAGTAGAATTGCTGAAAACATTATTGGCCGGA
>JAFNVD010000081.1 GCA_017383785.1 Peptococcaceae bacterium
CGGCAAAGATGAACAGCCAATGAAGATGTCTGGCGATAGCTGGACAGATAAATGATTATTGTTCCCGTATAACTCATATTTTGTAACTATTATTTCATTGGTTGATATTTCATAATTATTTGCTCTGCAATGCGGATACCGTCAACAGCGGCAGACATAATACCTCCTGCATACCAAGCCCCTTCTCCGCATGGGTACAACCCTTCTGCCGATGGAGATTGATACTGTTCATTTCGTGTAATACGTACCGGTGAAGAGGTACGGGTTTCGATACCGGTAAGAATGGCATCTGCCCTATCAAAGCCTTTTATTTTACGTCCAAAAGCCGGAATGGCTTCTCGTAAAGATTCTGATACAAAGCCGGGCAGACACAGGCTTAAATCGCAAAATACAGTGCCCGGACGATAGCTTGGCTGTGTTTGTCCAAAGGCTGTACTTACTTTATTGTTTAAGAAATCGCCCACCAGCTGTACCGGTGCTTTGAAACTGCCGCTCAAATTGTACGCAGCCTGTTCCCATTTGCGTTGGAACTCTACCCCGGCCAGTACATCGTTTCCGTCAAAATCGTCTGTAGTCACATTAACAACCAAGGCACTGTTGGCATTTTCTCCATCACGAGCCAAATCGCTCATACCATTTACCGCAACCATACCATCTTCCGAGGCAGCGGCTACCACTTTGCCGCCGGGACACATACAGAAGCTATATACCGCACGGCCGTTTTCTGCCTGATAGGTCACTTTATAATCTGCAGCACCCAAAGATTCGTATGGATCTTCCATACCGTACTGCGCCATATTCATCATGCTCTGCGGATGTTCAATACGCACACCAATGGCGAATGGCTTGGCTTCCATCATAATCTGACGGTCACGTAAACTGTAGAAGGTATCTCTGGCGCTGTGACCGATGGCTAGAATAGCAGCATTGGTCTGAATGATTTCACCGGTCTGCAATGTCAGTGCAGATAATTTACCTTCAGAAATAACAACATCTGTTACCTGTGTACCAAACCGCACTTCTCCGCCTGCCGCAATAATTGCCTCACGCATGGCTTTTACCACTTTCTTTAATCGGTCAGTACCGATATGAGGTTTGGCCTGATACAGAATTTCTTCCGGCGCACCAAATCGCACGAATGTTTCTAATACTTTACGACAGCGAATATCTTTAATCACACTATTTAGTTTACCATCGGAGAATGTACCTGCTCCGCCTTCGCCAAACTGTACATTGGAGGCTGTATTGAGTACGCCTGTCTGCCAGAACTGCTCTACATCTTTGGTACGGGTATCTACATCTTGACCGCGCTCCAACAGAATTGGCTGATATCCATGCTCAGCCAATAACAATGCCGCAAAGAGCCCTGCAGGCCCTGCCCCGATTACTACAGGACGATACTGCAGCATCTGCTCACCGTGTACAGGCTCCACGTAATGCTCTTCTTTGGCAATGGTGATGTTATCTTTTTTGCATTTAGCCACCACTTTGTGTTCGTCTTTCATCCCTGCTATATCTACCGTATAGATACACTGAATGGATTCTTTTTTGCGTGCGTCGATAGACTTTTTCACAATATGATAAGAAAGCCCCTGCATAGACTTAATATGCAGCATACGGCAAATTTCTTGTTCTAATACTTTCTTTTGCTCTTTATGAGCACCAATTTTAATATTACTAATCCGAATCATGGTATTCATCCTTTTGGTATGATAATAAAAAACCTGTAACTTATAATATCACAAGTTACAGGTTTTTACAATCGGTATACATACTCTAACGAATATATTTTTTGGTATGCGGCAATAATCGTTTCCCAAGTATCGCAGCCAATAGGCAAAGTGCCACATCTCCCGGCAATGGCAAGATTACACAGCTTAAAAGCAATGGCCAAAATGCCAACGCAGTACCCAGCACCCATACACAGATCCCATAGCAGTATATGGTACCCACTGCATAAATTACAATCAAACCGCAAAGTGCAAATGCAAACAATCCGCCCACGGACAAAGCTCGTGTTTGACCATAACGCCAAGTCATAGTTCCTGTGATATAGGCACCAAGTATAAACCCCATTAAATAGCCAAAGGTAGGCTGCAGTACATAACCCAAGCCGCCACCCATGGCAAATATCGGCACACCGCATAATCCTAAACATACATACAGCAGAACACTGATACTTCCATACTTTGGCCCAAGCAAAATGCCGCAAATAAGCACCATACCACTTTGCAATGTGATTGGTACCAATGGAGTCGGAATGCGAATAAATGCAGACACAACAAGCAATGCTGTAAATACCGCACATAAAAGTAACGATGTTGTTTTTTGATGCTGCATGAATTCGCCTCCTAAAATAACCGTTTTATAATAATAATCGTTGTATCGAAAACACCTTAAATTTGGCATAAAAAACGGGGACGCTGAGGACAGCGCCCCCTACATGGTAGGTATTATTTATTTGCCTGTTCTGCGTAGCTCTGGTATCTTGCGATACTGTTTTCTTTCGCCTGTGCGAACAATTCTTCAGCCTGTTCTGGGAACATTTTTGCCAAAGAGGTGTAACGTGTTTCTGTGTTAATGAAGTCACGGAATGCGTCACTGTTTGGCTCTTTGCTATCCAGAATGAATGGGTTTTTGCCCTGTGCTTTCAGTTCAGGGTTGTATCTCCACAGGTGCCAGTAACCGCATTCTACAGCCTTCTTCATCTGCATCATTGGGTTAGACAGGCCACCTTTGATACCATGGTTGATACAGGTTGCATAAGCAATAATCAGGGATGGACCATCATATGCTTCCGCTTCTGTAATGGCTTTGATTGCCTGATTCATATTTGCACCCATAGCAATCTGTGCTACGTATACGTTGCCGTATGCAGTATTCATCATGCCCAGATCTTTTTTCTTCGCACGTTTACCGGCAGCAGCGAATTTAGCGATAGCTGCGGTAGGTGTGGATTTGGATGCCTGACCACCGGTGTTGGAATATACTTCAGTGTCGAATACCAGTACATTTACGTTTTCACCGCTTGCCAGTACATGGTCTAACCCACCATAACCGATATCGTATGCCCAGCCGTCACCACCAAAGATCCACTGAGAACGTTTGATCAAGTGATCTTCATACATACTGATTGCCTGTAATGCAGGATGTGCTGCATCTTTCAGCATTGGCAGCAGTAAATCGGTAGCTTTTTTGCATACTTCGTGGTTGTCTTTGTTGTCTAACCACAACTGAATTGCATCTTTTGCTTCCTGTGCAATGTCAGTATCCAGTGCTTCTGCCATCAGTACAGCCAGTTTTTCACGACACTGCTGATGACCTTTCAGCATCCCCAGACCAAACTCTGCATTGTTTTCAAACAGAGAGTTTGCCCAAGCAGGACCTCTGCCTTCATCGTTGGTGCAGTATGGCATACATGGAGCGGATGCACCCCAGATAGAGGAACAACCTGTCGCATTGGCAATTACCATACGATCACCGAACAGCTGTGTTACCAATTTGGCATATGGAGTTTCCCCACAGCCTGCGCATGCGCCGGAGAACTCTAACAGAGGCTGACGGAACTGGGAGCCTTTCAGTGTATTGATATTGGTCAGATGTGCTTTGTTGGTTACTTTGTGAGTTGCATAGTTCCAGTTTGCACGTTCTTCTGCAACCGCTTCGTCAACACTGCGCATTACCAATGCTTTATTCTTAGCAGGGCAAACATTTGCACAGCTACCGCAACCGGTACAATCCATAGGACTTACCTGAATACGGAATGTCATGCCTTCAAATTCTTTGCCGTTTGCTTTGATGGTGGTCATGCCTTCCGGTTTATTTGCTTCTTCTTCAGCATTCAGTACAATCGGACGAATAACTGCATGTGGGCAAACCAAAGAGCACTGGTTACACTGGATGCAGTTTTCAGGCTGCCACTGCGGTACATCGGTAGCAATCATACGTTTTTCGTAACGGGAAGTACCCATTGGGAAGGTACCGTCTTCACGACCGCTGAAAGCGCTTACAGGCAGTTTGTCACCCTGCTGTGCATTCATTGGATTAACTACATTTTTGATAAAGTCAGGAGTTGCAGGGCAGCCGCCTTTTACAGCTTCTGCATCTTCCGCATTTGCCCAAGATGCCGGTACTTCTACTTTTACCAGCGCATCTACTGCTTTATCTACTGCAGCGTAGTTCATATTAACGATATCGTCACCTTTTTTGCCGTAGGTTTTCTTAATTGCACCTTTCAGCAGTTCGGTAGCTTTTTCAAATGGAATTACATTTGTCAATTTAAAGAATGCTGTCTGAGTAACCATATTGATACGGTTGTTCAGACCTACTTCTTTTGCAATTTTTACTGCATCAATGGTGTAGAACTGAATATTGTTTTCTGCAATGTATTTTTTCATTTTTGCAGGCAGTTCTTTTTCCAGTTCTTCAGCATCCCATGGGCAGTTCAGCAGGAATGTACCGTTTGGTTTTAACCCTTCTAATACTTCATACTGATGGATATAACTTGTTTTGTGGCATGCGATATAGTCTGCCTGGTCAATCAGATAAGTAGAACGAATCTTGGAATGACCGAAACGCAAGTGAGACATGGTTACGCCGCCGGATTTTTTGGAGTCATACGCAAAATACCCCTGTGCATACATATCAGTATTGTCACCGATAATTTTGATAGCATCTTTGTTGGCACCTACAGTACCGTCAGAGCCATAACCCCAGAATTTGCAGCTAATGATATCAGATGGTGCTGTTACCACAGGTGCACCTACAGGCAGGCTCAGATTGGTCACGTCATCCACAATACCAATGGTAAAGTTGTTGCGTGGAGCATCGCTTGCCAGGTTGTCATATACTGCAATCAACTGTGCAGGAGTCACGTCTTTAGAACCTAAACCATAACGACCGCCAACAATCAGTGGGCGTTCTGCCATATCATAATATACGTTACGAATATCTTCGTATAAAGGTTCCCCTACTGCACCCGGTTCTTTTGTTCTGTCCAGAACGGAGATGCGTTTTACGGTAGCAGGAATTTCTGCTAAGAAATGTTTTGCGGAGAATGGACGATACAATCTTACTTTCAACAGACCCACTTTGCGGCCCTGTGCGTTCAGATAGTCTACCACTTCTTCCAGCGCTTCACATACAGAACCCATAGCGATAACTACCTGTTCTGCATCCGGAGCACCATAATAGTTGAATGGTTTATATTCTCTGCCTGTCAGTTTAGAGATTTCACCCATATATTCTTCTACAACATCTACTACATCTGTGTAGTACACGTTCCCTGCTTCTCTTGCCTGGAAGAAGATATCCGGATTCTGTGCTGTCCCTTTTACTTTTGGATTCATTGGGTTCAGGCTGCGTTTACGGAAATCTTTTACTGCATCCATATCAACCAGTTTTGCCAAATCATCGTATTCCAGCACTTCAATTTTCTGAATTTCGTGAGAAGTACGGAACCCGTCAAAGAAATGGATAAATGGCACACGAGATTTCAGTGTAGCCAAATGTGCTACCGCACCCAAATCCATTGCTTCCTGTACACTGCTGGACGCCAGCATTGCAAACCCTGTCTGACGGCAAGCCATAACGTCGGAGTGATCCCCAAAGATAGACAATGCATGGGTTGCTACGGTACGAGCGGTTACATGGAATACGCAAGGTAAAAACTCACCTGCGATTTTATACATAGTTGGCAGCATCAACAGTAACCCTTGAGATGCTGTATAAGTGGAGGTCAATGCCCCTGCAGATAAAGACCCGTGGATTGTGCCGGCAGCACCGCCCTCAGACTGCAGTTCTACTACATTTACCTGCTGCCCGAAGATATTTTTTCTGCCTTGAGCACTCCATTCGTCTACCAGCTCTGCCATTGTTGAAGATGGTGTAATCGGATAGATTGCTGCTACATCGGTAAACGCATAGGACACGTGCGCCGCAGCCGCATTACCGTCCATAGACTTCATTGTTTTTGCCATGGATATTCCCCCTAAATTAATAATCGTTTTGTGATAAAATCATCATAAACATTGTTTGTTTATCATATATGCTGATTATTTTAACATATATGATGCACAATCACAATGAAATTTTCCCGCGTATTATGTATTTCTTATGTACTTCGTATACAATACGCCTAAGAAAATATTCGACAAAAGAAAGTAATTTTCCTGTTTGCATATATACACTGTTTCAAGTAAAATAAAAACAGGTATATTATTGCATCTATTATATTTTAACATTGGAGGTACTGATATGATTCAAGAATCTGCACGTACAGGTATTGTACAAAAAGATAAAGAAACGGTCGCATTAATTCCGGAAATTAAATTTGGTATGTTAACACCGGAAGATTTGGAGAAACTGGCTGCCGTATCCCGTAAATATGAAATTCCTGCTATCAAAATTACATCGGCACAGCGCATTGCTCTGGTAGGTGTCAAACCGGAACATGTAGAACCAATTTGGGACGAACTGGGCATGGAACCAGGTCATGGCCTGGGTACAGGGCTTAACTATATCCAGTCTTGCCCGGGCACTTCCGTATGCCGTTTAGGACAGCGTGACTCTTTAGAGATGGCAGAACGCATTTATGATGCCATCAAACCATTAGGCATTGAAAGTAAAATCAAATTCGGTGTATCGGGCTGCCCATTGCAATGTGGCGAAGGCGCAATTCGTGATATCGGCGTATTTGGCAAAAAAGCTACCGGCTGGACCGTACAGATTGGCGGCAACTCCGGCCTAAACGCCCGTGTAGGTGAAGTATTGGCCGTAGATTTAGAAGACGACGCATTGATCGA
>JAFNVD010000082.1 GCA_017383785.1 Peptococcaceae bacterium
AAAAATACGGTGTCCGCACATTATCGGACACCGTATTTTGCGTTTTAAGCGTTTGTATTGGTTTCTAGAGGAGTGATATCATTTACGGATGATATCACCTTTTTTATGGACTTTTCCAGCTTTACGCGGGGAATCCATACTTGATGGTCACAGGTGGTGCAGCGAATGCGAAAGTCCATACCCACACGCATAATTTCCCATTGATTGCCGCCACAAGGGTGGCTTTTTTTGGTTTGGATGATATCACCTACGTATAATTTCATTGGCATGTGAAGTGTTCCCCCTTATTGCACAATTTGCACTTTCGGATAAGAGATTTCTACTCCGGCATTGTCCAGCTGTTCTTTGATTTCCTGGCGCAGTGCGCGGGAAATAGGGTCTTGTGTCCAGTTCCAAGAGGTAAAGGTGGTGCGAATGACTACGGAGGAGTCGGCTAAGTCCGTTACGCCTTGTACATATGGCAGCTGATCAAAGTCGTCTTTGTAGCGTTCGCCGATAATATCACATGCGTGTTGGATGACAGCTTTTGCATTTTCAATATTTTCTTCGTATGCAATGCCTACGGTTACAAATCTGCGCTGTGCATGGCGGCTGTAGTTGATCACGGTTCCGACACTGCCGTTACGGATAATCATCAACTCGCCACTTTCGGTCAAAACTTTTGTAGTTTTCATTCCGATTTCACTTACGGTACCCAAGATACCGTCAATGGAAACAAATTCGCCAACGGAATATTGATTTTCCAATACAATAAAGATACCGCTCATCAAGTCTTCCACAATGCTTTGTGCACCGAATGCCACAGCCAGGCTGACTACCCCGGCACCGGCTAAAATGGTCATAATAGAGAAGCCCACCATATCTAAACATGTGATGATGGCGATAAAATAGATGACATAAGTTGCGATGCTTTTAAACAGTTTGGATAATGTTTTTAAGCGCTTTTCTTCTAGAGGAATATTTTCGTTTTGTTTCATGCTTGCAGAAAGTTTATTGTGAAACAGATTGTCGATGAATCCGGTAATCACTTTTTTTGCAATCAGCATAACAATTAATACAATACAAATTTTAATAAAAATTCCTACGGAACTTAACAGTAAGTTGGTCAGAAGATTCATTCCGTCTAATACTGTTTGTTCAGGTTGTACTACAGGTTCGTTCATTGATTTGTTTGCTCCTTTGCCATGTCCATAAGTAGGGAATAGCTTGGTTGTTTGTATCGATGGTATGCAGAATATCGGCCATGAGTTCTTTTACCAAATTGTCCGGTTCTCTTACATAAGCTTCTCTGAGTGCTGGGCAAGCGCCGGTAAAATGGCCGCGTCCGATGGCTTCTGCAGCCATCAGGCGAATCTGCCAATTGTCGTCGGTTAATAAGTTCGTTAGAATTGGGCAAATATCCTGCCCTTGTAGTTTGGAGAGTGCTTCCACCGTCATTTTCTTTAGCATATAGTTGTTGGATTCAAGATAGGGGAGCAGTGTTGGAATCACACTTTCGTCTCCAAAGGTGCCCAAAAGCTGTACCATGATGATTTGGCCACCGGTATTGCATTGGTGTATACGGTTTAAAATAACCGGCACAAGTTTGGGACCCAATGCTTCCAGTACATCATAGATGCGGCTGGCCAGATAATGTTCCGGTTTGTTTAAGGCTTCCAGCATTGGCTCAATGACCAGTACAGGGTCTTGCTGTTTTAATGCGCCTGCTGCGGCAAGCCGTAATGATTCGTCATCTCGGCGCAGTTCTTGTACCAGAAAATTCACTACATTCTGATTATGGATATAGCCCAGCGCTTCTAGGGCTTGCACTTTTTGCTGCGGTGCAAAGTCACCATAGTCGGCAATTAACTTAAACCAGTAATCACCGAAAGCGGCTCTTGCCAAATCACGCTGTGCGAAACTATCCAGCATGTCCCATGTGGTCCAGAACATCTCTTCGCGGTCTGCTTGGCTCATAAGCTCAATGGCGAATCGATACTCCGGCAACTGGTCGCGTCGCATAATCCATTGGTTGGCAATGCGGGCGATATCGGTTTGTTTTTGCAGCTCCTGCTGTCTTTGATACTTTCTGCTGCGAAAGGGAATTGTATTGTATGCGGTCATACTACCACCTCGTAAGAATACTAACGGCGGTTTCTGATAGCCCTCCCGTTCAGATAATCAAATCTGCTTCCCTGTCGGGAATTGCGTGCGATAAACTCTGCATCGATGGCATCTTTGATTTTCCACCAGCTTGTGTCCCAGTTACAGAACAGCAGATCATCCTGCGGGCCTTTGCCTACCAGTCTTTGTACCACAATTTCCGGATTGAGATATTCCAAAAAGGTCACAACGCGTTCTACATATTCCTGCAGCGTAATCATGGTAAACTCTCCGTTTTTATATCTGCGGCCCAGTTCGGTATGGCCTACGACATATAAGGAATGCAGTTTTACGAAATCTACACCCAGAGTGGAAATAATTTTCGCTGTTTCTATGACATCCAACATATCGTCGCCGGGCAGATTCAGTATTACGTGCGCTGTAGTACTCAAACCATAGCGTTTGATACGCAATACAGCATCGATATATTCTGCTAAGGTATGACCACGATTCACCTCTACCAGATTGTGGTAATTCACCGTCTGTAATCCTAGTTCAATATCCACATCCAATTTCCTGCTGTCTTGTAATTCCGATAAGAAAGCCAGATAGTCATCGTTGATGCAATCGGGCCGTGTAGAAATAGCTACACCTACCAAATCCGGATCTTCGGTAGCAGCCAACACGATTTCTTTGAATTTATCAAGTCCCATATAGGTATTGGTATAGGTTTGTAAATAGCTGATGAATTTGTGTGCGTGAAAACGACGCTCATAAAAGGCTTTGTTTTCCGCCCATTGTTCACGAATATTCATGGTATCGGGCAGGCATTGAAAGCCGGAGCCGGAAGCGTCACAAAAGATACAGCCTCCTGTACCTACTGTGCCATCCCGATTGGGGCAGCTGCCGCCGGGAATGTTGAGCGGTACTTTATATACACGCTGGCCGTATTTTGCTTCCAGCCAAGGCGCATAATCTCGATAATCAGGCATAATTCGTCCTCCTGTCATGATTGTGATGCAATACGGTAGTTGTTTCAATTAAAGCCAGCCCATGGCTTCCAGTACGGTGCTGCAAAACTGCAGGATCTGTGACTGTGCAAAGACTGATCCTTCGATTAAGCCCAAAATGCCGATGCCTTTGTATAAAATCAGCGTAGTTGCAAAAATCAAAAGCAGTGATACAGCCATACCGCCTATACGGTCAATAAAGCCAATCACCGGAACCATATGAACGATTCCTGCTACTACATGGCTAATGAGAAACAATACCAGACAAAACATTAACCACAGGCCAATGAAGGTGAGGCCGTGCAAGAGTGAAGTTGCCACAGTGGTGCATACCATATCGGCCATGGTGGCATATACGCCGGTGCCGATGGCGTCTACCTGCTGCTGTACGGCGGATAGGATGCTATCTTTCATAGACTGTGGTAAAAATGAGTTTTCCAGATAGGTGTAGAGCTGTCCCATGCCTTCAAAACTGGCCATAATATTGGAAAAATTGTCCGGCATAGGCAGAACGCCTCGTATTTTTTTTGCAAGCATGGACACGGCTCCAAACTGTGTTTCGATAGCTAGTGCCACAGGACTTGCTAATTTATAGCTGGCAAAGAGTGCGATGAGATTGCCAAATAAGCCAATCAAGCTTTTCAAAAATCCTTTGCGGAACCCGGTGATTGCCGCACCGATAAAGATTAACGCCAGAACGATATCTAACATGTGACACCTCGCAATAACGCAATTTCAGCGCCGTAACCGGCTAAATCATCGTGCGGGGTTTCCAGTACAAAGATTAAATGCTGCAGTTTTGGATGTTTGATGATACGCACGAAAGCATCCAATCCAATCGTACCTTCACCGATTTTTGCATGGCGGTCTTTGTGGCTGCCTATTGGGTTCATACTGTCGTTTAGATGGATGGCTTTCAGGCGGTCGAGGCCAATGATGCGGTCAAATTCATCCAATACCCCATCCAGATCATTCACAATATCATATCCTGCGTCATGTACATGGCAGGTATCTAGGCAAACGCCAAGCTTCTCATGGTGTACAACACCATTTATAATGCGTGATAGTTCTTCAAAGCGGCTGCCGACTTCACTGCCTTTGCCGGCCATGGTTTCCAGCAAGACGGTCGTCTGCAGCTCAGGTGTGAGTACAGCGTTTAGCTGCTCAACAATTTGTGCAATACCGACATCCATGCCTTGCCCTACATGGCTGCCCGGGTGAAAATTGTACAAATTGCCCGGTAAATATTCCATGCGGCGCAAATCGTCTTGCAGCATTTCTTTGCCGAAATTGCGAATTGCAGCATCGGCTGAGCAAAGATTCATAGTATATGGAGCATGTGCCAGAATGGTAGCAAAGTGATGCGCTTTTGCTAGGTCCAAAAAGGCAGCAATATCTTTTTCCTTAATCTCTTTTGCCTTTCCGCCCCGTGGGTTGCGCGTAAAAAACTGAAACGTATCGGCATTGATGCTGAGTGCATCTTTGCCCATAGCCAAATACCCTTTGCCGGCAGATAAATGACATCCAATATGTAACATGATGGTGCCCCCCGTCATGAGTGTGTTACGTGCATAATTTGTTTGACTCTATCAGTGTAACATAAAAATAACCAGAAAAAAAGCCACCGCAGAAGCGATGGCTCAAAAATATTTTGTTATCTACGATTAGCTTATAATTAGTCAGCATACAGAGGGAAACGGTCGGTCAAAGCTTTTACCATTTCTTTTGCTTTTTCTTCGTCTTTTTTCAGCAGTACGGTTTCGAAGATTGCAGCGATTTCGCCCATCTCTGCTTCTTTCATGCCACGGGAAGTAACAGCAGGAGTACCTACGCGGATACCGCTGGTGATAAATGGACTTTCAGTTTCAAATGGGATGGTGTTTTTGTTTACAGTTACATTTGCATCATCCAGCATTTTTTCTGCATCTTTACCGGTAATCCCTTTGGATTTTACATCAATCAGCATCAGGTGATTATCGGTACCGCCACTTACCAGACGGAAGCCCTGGTTTTGCAGACCGGATGCTAATGCTTGTGCGTTAGCTACAATCTGTTTCTGGTATTCTTTAAACTCAGGCTGCAGTGCTTCGTGGAAGCATACTGCTTTTGCAGCGATGACATGCATCAGAGGACCGCCCTGGATACCAGGGAACATTGCTTTGTCAATCTGTTTTGCATAGTCTTCTTTGCACAGAATCAGACCGCCACGTGGACCACGCAGTGTTTTGTGTGTAGTAGTGGTTACAAAGTCTGCATATTCTACTGGGTTTGGATGTAACCCTGCAGCTACTAAACCGGCGATGTGCGCCATATCTACCATCAAGTATGCGCCTACTTCGTCAGCGATTTCACGGAATTTTTTGAAGTCCAGTGTGCGAGGATAAGCACTTGCACCTGCTACGATCATTTTTGGTTTTGTTTCTTTTGCACGAGCCAGCACTTTATCATAGTCGATTACTTCTGTACCTTCTTCTACGCCGTATGCTTCGAAGTTAAAGTACTTACCGGAAATGTTTACAGGGCTGCCATGGGACAGGTGACCACCGTGGTTTAAGTTCATGCCTAATACAGTATCGCCAGGTTCCAGCATTGCAAAGTATACTGCAGTATTTGCGTTTGCGCCGGAATGTGGTTGCACGTTTGCATGTTCAGCACCGAATAATTTTTTTACACGGTCTCTTGCTAAGTTTTCTGCGATGTCAACAAATTCGCAGCCGCCATAGTAACGTTTGCCAGGGTAACCTTCTGCATATTTGTTGGTCAATACGCTACCCTGTGCAGCCATTACTGCAGGGCTTACAAAGTTTTCAGAAGCGATCAGTTCGATTTTGCTGTTCTGTCTGTTTTTTTCAAGGAAAATTGCTTCTGCCAGTTCAGGGTCAACCGGCTGTACTAATTCTTTGATGTAATCAATCATGTTTGTGAACCTCCGTAATTTTTATTTTTTGTATGTTGTGCGGGATGCCGAGACGTCGTCCCCTACATATTGCAAACTGTATCTTCTACACAATATTTCGCCCGTTCGCCGCCAATTAATTTCGGTCTGCAAACAGCTGTGTTTAAGCGTGCATTGCCGATAAAACGTACTTGTAGTCGTTTTGGTACTGCGACAGGACGCAGATGCATACCGATAAGTGTTTCTCCAATATCTAAGCCGCCGTGAGCCTGGATGGATTCCACCATGACAGCATCTTTTTTGTGCCGATATGCGAAGCTAGCCATAGAGCCACCGGCATGAATGTGTGGTACAACACTTACCTCTGTAAGATTATATTTTTCCATAACTTCGCGATCTACTACCAGTGCGCGATTTAAATGCTCACAGCACTGAAACGCTAAATACAGACCTTTTTCTTCTGCCATTGGAGCCAGGACTTCGTAAAGTGTTTCTGCCACTTGCGGCTGGCTGTCTTTACCAATCTGCCCGCCGTGTACTTCACTGGTGCTGCAGCCAATGACAATTATCTGTCCCGGATGAAAATCGGAAGTGGACAGATATTCGCTGAAAGCTTCGCGCATTTGCTGCCCGATTTCAGTGAGTTCCATATTAACGCACCTCTTGCTCGTGAATTTTATCGATTCTTCTCTGGTGACGGCCACCTTCAAATTCTGTATTGAGCCAAATGTTTACGATGTCCAGCGCCAAGCCCTGCCCAATTACACGCTGCCCCATAGTCAGGATGTTTGCGTTGTTGTGCTCGCGAGATGCATGTGCAGAGAATGTATCGTGGCACAGTGCTGCACGAATCCCGGCTACTTTATTGGCTGCGATGCCGATGCCAATACCGGTACCGCAAATTAAAATTCCTCTGTCAAATTCACCTGCTGCCACTGCTTTTGCTACAGGTACAGCAATATCCGGATAATCGCAGGACTGGGTATCATGGGTACCGAAATCCTGATATTCGTGGCCGTTCTCAGCCAGGAATTTTTTTACCGCTTCTTTTAATTCAAATCCACCATGGTCACATCCGATTGCTATTTTCATATCGCATGTTCCTCCTTTTTATCGTTTTGAATATGTTCTTATAATACCGCAAACGGTGTGTATAGTACACTATTTGCGACAATTTCATTTGATGCAGGATAATTAGAATTTTTTATCCATGTATTTAGTAACATTGTAATCTAAACTTGCTTAGGCCAATTTCTGCAGAATTTGCGCCACACTGCTGTTTAATACGTCGAAACATTGCAGATATTCTGCAAGATTGCCGCCGTATGGGTCCGGTACATCCAGGGCATCGGGGCTGCCTTCAGCAAATGCATTGAG
>JAFNVD010000083.1 GCA_017383785.1 Peptococcaceae bacterium
AAACCGTTGCCCGTGTGCGTAAGCCGGAGTATGACCACAACAATAAATTGATGCAAAATCCTGCGCTGAATGTAGATTTGGTAATCAATCCGGAGCGTGTTGCAGCAGCGGAGATTGCGAAAATTATTACAGTGCCGGAAGCGGTGGATGTAAACTATTATGCCAAAGGGAAGATTATGCTTTTGGAACTTTTGATTGAGGACGGCAATCCTGTAATCGGAAAAGCGCTGAAAGATATTCACGGTGAACATCATTTTCTGGTAGCAGCTATTTTGCGCGGAGATGAATTAATCATTCCTCGTGGTGATGATATTATGCTGGAAGATGACCGTGTGTTTGTCATCGGCCGTACTGATCAGATGCGTGAGATCGAAACCTATCTTGGATTCCAGCGTCGTACGGTGCATTCGGTCATGATGATTGGCGGCGGCAGAGTAGCGTTTTATCTGGCCCAGTTGTTGGAGAAACGTGGTCTGGAAGTGAAAATTATTGAGAAGGATTATAAGCATTGCAAGGTACTGGCCGGAGAATTGGACGAAGCGATTATCTTGCATGGCGATGGCAGTGATATTGACTTGCTGCAGGATGAAGGGATTCAGGATACAGATATGTTTATCACTTTGACGGAAGACGACCGTCTCAATATCCTGGTATCGTTAATGGCCAAACGCCTTGGTGCACAGAAAACCATTGCCCAGGTACGACGGTCTGACTACTTACCGTTAATCGAAGCGGTAGGGATTGACATTGCAATCAGTCCTCGTTTATTGACAGCGGAAGCTGTGCTGCGATTTGTACGCAATAGTGAGTTTTTATCGATTAATGTATTGGAACAGGGGTCTGCAGAAGTATATGAAATTATTCTGACAGAACATATGAAACATATGATTCACCAGCCAATTCGTGCGTTGGGCTTGCCAAAGGGGATCTTAATCGGTGCATTGTTCCGCAACAATGATGCCATTATTCCTTCGGGGAATGACGTTCTGGAGCCCGGTGACCGTATTATTATGTTTGTTACTGCGTCTATGGTACGCAAGGTAGAACATTTTTTACGTTAATTTTTTCGTTGATGATGTATTTATAAAATGGGGAGAAACACCATGCACAAAAGCTATGTATGGAGTAGTGTAGGAGGATTGCTGCTGTTCGTTGGCATTATGATGCTGGCGCCTGTAGTAACAGGCCTATACTATGGAGAAACTGAATATATGGCATTTCTGCTTTGTGCAGGTGCAGCAATTCTTTTGGGTGGGTTGCTATATTATCTGGAAAAGCCTTTAAAGCACATGCACAAACGATTGCATATGAAAGATGGCTATGCCATTGTTACCTATGGCTGGATTGCTGTGGTGTTGTTTTCCATGGTGCCGTATCTTTGGACCGGTATGGCCGGTTCTATCACCGATGCATTTTTTGAGTCGGTATCCGGCTTTACCATGACCGGTGCGACTGTTTTGCTAAACGTAGAGACGCAGGCAAAGTGTGTGCTTTTATGGCGCAGCATGACACAATGGCTTGGCGGTTTGGGTGTTTTGATATTTTTCATTGCATTGCTGAATGGGCAGAACCATGGTTCGCTGCAATTGTTTCGAGCAGAAGGCCTGGGAGCATTGAAACAGAAAATTCATCCGAAAACGATGGAAACTGCAACGGGTTTGGCAATCATTTATATACTGCACACAGTATTGGTGATTGTGTTATACAAGATTTGCGGTATGGGATTGTTTGATGCAGTGAATCATGGTATTACCGTTATTTCTACCGGAGGTTTTTCTACCAAAACAGCGGGTCTGAGTGCGTTTCATAGTGTGTCAATAGAATGGGTGACCATTTTTGCGATGATACTGACAGGGTTTAACTATACGTTGTTTATGCATGCCTGGAACAACAAAAGTCTTCGCGAGTTTAAGCAAAGTTTGGAATTGCGAGTATATATGGGTGTGCTGGTGATAGCTTCTGTTGTAGTCGTTTTGTTTATTCTGCCGGATTATAATGGGGACATAGCTTTGGCTGTACGACATGGCGTATTTCATGTGGTTTCCATTGTGACCACGGCAGGGTTTGTATTGTGTGACTTTACCGTATGGGCAGTACCTGCACAATTGATAATCATTCTGCTGATGTTGTGCGGTGCATGTGCCGGTTCGGTAGGGGGCGGTTTAAAAATTGACCGTCACATTATTTTGCTGCAGAAAGCCATTCAGGAAATTCGTCGCTTTTTACATCCTAACCTGGTAACACGGCTGAAATCCAGTCATCAGCTTTTGGATGATGATTTGGTGCTCAGTGTAAATATGTTTTTCTATATTTTTATTGTATTGACCATTTTCGGTACAGCGGTGCTGAGCTTTTGCGGTATTGAACTAACCGCAGCGCTGACAGCTGTGCTGAGCTGTTTAAGCGGCATTGGTCCGACAGTGGGGTTAGGTGCATCGGCAGTATATTATGGTGCGTTGCCGGCAATCTGTAAATGGACGCTGGGGATTTTGATGCTGATAGGTCGTTTGGAAATTTATGCAGTATTGGTGCTGATTCATCCATTCCATGTGAAGATGAGAGAATCGGAACGGATGTTTTCGCTGGAAACTTTAGAGAGAGACGGTATGATTGAGCCGTTTGTGAGAGATTATGATGACTAAACAAAAAGGAAATGTGGTATGGCATACCATTGGCAAGCTGTTAATCATTGTGGCCTGCAGTATGTTGTTTCCACTGTTTACAGCATTCATATATAAAGAATCCTGCGGTATAGCTTTTGCGGTGATGTTACCGATTACATTGGCTATTGGTGTATTTATGCTGCAGTATTTTCGTCCGTTGGGCAAGGTGCATATGTTAGCCAAACATGGTGCATTTATTGTAACCTTCGGCTGGATTTTTGCGGCCTTTTTGGGTATGATGCCGTATTTGTTGGCAGGTACCTTTGACAATATGGCAGATGCTTTTTTTGAGGCGATGTCCGGCTTCGCTACGGTAGGTGCATCGGTATTAGATGATTTAGACAATGCCCCAAAGGCTATTTTGATGTGGCGCAGTGTGACCCATTGGCTCGGCGGGATGGGGATTATCGTACTGTTTGTGGCATTGATGGCCAATATGGGTGCCAGTGCTATGCAGATTTTTAAGGCAGAAACGGCAGGACCGGTAAAAGACAAATTACAGCCTAAGCTAGCGGATAGTGCTCGTATTTTGTGGCTGATTTATTTAATCAATACTACAATCACCTTTGTGGTACTCTATGCATGCGGTATGAACGGGTTTGATGCTCTTAACCATGCCTTTTCGGTAGTAGCTACCGGTGGGTTTTCTACTAAAACGGCCAGCATCGGATATTATGACAGTGTTCTTTTGCAGTGGGCAATGACCGGCTGTATGTTCATGGCCGGGATTAACTATGCGTTGTTCTTTTATCTGTATCGAACTCGTTCACTGCGTTGTTTTAAAGACAGTCTGGAGTTTAAAGTATATTTGGCAGTTACGTTAATTGCTATTTTATTGATTACCGGAAATTCGCTTTCTTATTATGGGCAAGATGTATTTACAGCATTGCGTTATGCGGCATTTCATGTGACATCTATCCTGACTACTACAGGGTTTGTGTGTTGTGACTATGAATTGTGGCTGCCGGGAGCAAAGTTTGTGCTGATTGCACTAATGCTCTCCGGTGCATGTGCCGGTTCCACCACATGTGGTTTTAAAATAGACCGTCATATTATTTTGGTAAAGCGTATGTATTATGAAACCCAGCGTTTTCTGCACCCTCGTATGGTGCGTACCGTGAAAGCCAATCAAAAACAATTACCGGAACAAGTGGTACACAGCGTAACAACATTTTTTTATCTATTCGTAGCATTGACACTTGTAAGTACGTTTATTTTATGTTGCATGGGCATGGATCTGCTTTCTGCATTTACAGGGTCGCTGAGCTGTCTGGGCGGTGTAGGACCGGCATTAGGGTTCTTGGGTCCTGCGGAATCTTTCTCGGCTGCACCGACTGCGGCCAAATGGTTGTTTAGTGCGTTGATGCTGATTGGCCGTCTTGAAATTTTCACAGTGCTGGCGGTATTCTGGCCGGATAAACATAGACACTTATGGTATAAAAAAATTAAAATTACCACAGAGGCAGATAAAATTAAGATTTAAAAATACAGTAAAGATTCGCTAATGAGTCTTTCGCATAAAACAACCGCACTTTTCGCAAGCTATACTCATCGTAGAATGCAGTGATGCAGAATCCATGATGAGGTGAGCGGATTGTCAAGACTGAAACAAGAATTTTTGATATATGGTTTTCTGGGCTGGATGCTGGAAAACTGCTACAACAAATTGGTGACAGGTAGATTTATCAAACCCAATTTTCTTCACGGTCCTATAAAACCGATGTATGGCTTTGGTGGCGTACTACTGACAGAAAGTTATCGGCGTTATCCGAGCAGTTTTCGGTATACATCTATCGTCATTCCGCTTTTCATTGAATGGTGCAGTGGAAAATGGCTGGATTGCCGCTATCAGCTGAAATATTGGGATTATAGTCGTGAAAAAGTGCAATTGGGAGGCTATATCTGCTTAAAATTTGCAATCTACTGGGTCCTATTAGCACAGCTTGTGGTGAGGACAATACAGCCTGTGCTGGATAAACTGCTTGCAGTTACGGGGCAAATGACTTTATGGCAGGCAATGTTTCGCAGTTTGCTTTTAGACTGTGCATGGACCATTTATCGGCATGAAAAAGAAATTCATCAAATATAGTATATTTGTAATCAGAATAAAACGATTGACAAGAAAGATACAGGTGCATTATGGCAGATTATACAAACTGGTTAAAACAATGTGTATATCGATATGAAGGTGCGGAGCCAATCAAAACATTTCAAGGCGCTGGGCCGGGCAATACCTCGTTTATTTTTTACGGTACCGAGCAAGTGGATGAAACCAAACTGGTTGATGTGTTTGCACGTCATGGGGGAAAATACGGTGTGCGTGTAGAATGGATGTTTCGCCAAAGCGGACAGATTCTGGTGAGCAAATATCAGAGCGGCATTGATGAGAACACTTTGGTTCTGGAAGGCATGGGTGCCGGTGCAGAAAGTGTGCATTTTGATGATGGCGATTTGATGGAAGTGCTAACCAAGCCCAATAAGCTACAGGATACGGTAGACATTTTTGAGCTGGAAGATATCGAAATTTTAAAAAGCATGGTAATTTGGAAACCAAATGCCCTGATTCCGATCAATGACGACGATATGATCACAGCGGTGCTCGGCCTAATGGATGAAGTGACAGCGCTGGAGGGCATTGTCAATGTGACGGCAGATTTTTGGATTCCTGATGATAAATTGGAGAAATTGCTCTAAACTGCAATTGTACAAAATCTATAAATCTATAATACGACAAATTTATAATATGATGTTTTAGGACCTCCGGTATAATTTACCGGAGGTTTGTTCATACTATGGCAAAAGCCTTTGTGCTGATTTTGTATAGGATGTGAACAAAATGACAGAAAAACAAAAAAATTTTTTTGCTGCAGTGCTGATGCTATGTTTGTTGTTTACCGGCTCTGCAGGGCTCGGTTATTTATTAACGGAAATAGAGACAGGGAACTATAATTTATCTGAAAAACAAATCGCTGCAGTTGATGTGAAGCCAATCGAACCGGAACAACCTCGTACCTTTAGGTGGCGAGAACAATATGCCCTTTGTGCATTGTATGAGTTAGATTGTAAAGCAAAGCCTATGGATGTAGATCAAAGTGTAGAACAGCAAATCAAACAGTTTACATTGCATGAATTGGCCGAGGTATATCCACTGCCGGAATGGAATGTGCAGGCAGAACAGAACAACATAACGATTACACATAACCTAGATGGTTTGTGCAGTGTACACCACCATATGTATCATTTGGGGAGCAGTGAAAATGACCAGTATGTGGCGGTCTACTATGGTCCCAGTGCTGTAGGCAGTGCGGCCGGAGCGTTTCTGGTAACCGATGTACCGCTCAACAGATTAAATGCAGAGCAAATGAATGCACTGTATGCCGGTGAATACGAATATCATTCTCAGGACGATTTGATTGCCATGCTGGATAATTTTAGCGAGTTGTAAAAGAGAATAAGGGTATGGCAAAAGCTTTTGGTGATTGTATAAATACAGTTATCAAAGGCTTTTTATTTTTTTGCTGTAGAATAATGTACGAAAAGCGAAAAGATAAGCACCCTTTTCGCTCTACGGAAATATATTGGTAAAGAACTGAACAGAGAGCAGAGGGCAATAGAGGATCTATGACTAGATTACAGCAGAGGAAGTGATGTTTATGAAGGATACGGCATTGGTGCAATTAGACCAAGTATCCATGCATTTTTTTCATAAGGAAGGCATATTACCTGTGTTGAAAGATGTTAGTCTGCGTCTTATGCCGGGAGAAATTGCCGCCATATTGGGGCCATCGGGCTGTGGCAAAAGTACGGTGCTGAATATTCTCTCCGGGCTTTTGGTGCCTACCGGGGGAGCGGTGCGTTGTACCGGGAATATCGGCTATATGTTTCAACGGGATCATTTGCTGGATTGGCGTACGATTTATGACAACGTAATGATAGGTCTGGAAGTGCAAAAGAAAAAACAAGGTACGGATGCTTTGAATGAGCAAATTGCACGTGTGGAAACCTTGCTTTTGACCTATGGGTTGTGGGAGTTTCGCAATCGATATCCGGCCGAACTTTCCGGCGGTATGCGGCAGCGTGCTGCTTTGATTCGTACACTGGCTATTTCACCCGATGTGCTTTTGCTGGATGAACCTTTTTCTGCACTGGATTCGCAAACACGGCTT
>JAFNVD010000012.1 GCA_017383785.1 Peptococcaceae bacterium
ATATGGAAGTAGAGGATGCAGCCGGTGCTTTCCAAGCATTGAGAGAGCAGGGGATTGCCATTCGTCTGATGAAAAATTATTTGCGTATTTGTGCAGGAAGTGAAGAAGAAAATGCTGCGATGCTTAATGCATTGGAAACATACTTGAAAGGAGCCTAAGTATGCGCTGTACAGAAATCAATCGTGAAACAAAAGAAACACAGATTCAGTTAATGCTGAATTTAGATGGTAAAGGCACTTTCAGTGGGAGTAGTGGTATAGGATTTTTTGACCATATGCTTACCGCTTTTGCGGTACACGGTGGATTCGATCTTACTTTGGACATGAAAGGCGATTTGGATGTAGATGGCCATCATAGCGTGGAAGATTTGGGGATTGTGCTTGGACAGGCATTTGCAAAAACAGTAGATAAATCTCAAATTGTACGCTTTGGAAGTTTTTATGTTCCAATGGATGAGTCCCTTGCTTTTTGTGCGTTGGATATCAGTGGCAGACCATATCTACATTTTGATGCGACATTTACCAATCAAAGTGTGGGAGCATTAGACTGCTGTCTAGTAGAAGAATTTTTCCGTGCTTTTGCTATGAATAGCGGTATTACACTGCATATCCGTTTAGAATATGGTGTGAATGATCATCACAAAATCGAAGCGATTTTTAAAGCTGTGGCTCATGCATTACAGCAGGCGGTTGCAATGCGTGACGGTGGAGTATTGTCATCCAAAGGCGTATTGGCATAACGAGGTGAAAGCATGATTCATATTATTGACTACGGTGCAGGGAACTTGTTCAGTGTACAAAATGCACTGAATTATCTGCAGATTGAAAATAAAATTACAGCTAATCCTGCCGACTTGGCAGATGCAGATGGTATCATTTTGCCGGGGGTAGGTGCTTTTCGTGACGCTATGAAAATGCTCAATGAAAGCGGCTTTACAGAAGCGATTAAAGTACAAGCTGCGGCCGGTAAACCTATTTTAGGAATTTGCCTGGGGATGCAGATGCTGTTTGAAAAAGGTTATGAATTTGGAGAAACAGACGGTTTAGGGTTAATTCCGGGTAATGTTGTGCTCATAGATGGAGGAGGATTAAAAATCCCTCATATGGGTTGGAATGACTTAACTGTACTCAATGATTGCCCTTTGAGTGCTGATGTTGCAGACGGGGATTATGTGTATTATGTGCATTCCTATCGTGCCGATACCAGTGATGAATACATCAGCTGCTATACGATGTACAATGAGAAAATTCCGGGATTGGTATATCGCGATAATGTGTATGGAGCCCAGTTTCATCCGGAAAAAAGCGGACAGGTTGGTATGAATATTCTGAAAAATTTTGCGAAGTTGGTGAGTGTATGATTATTTTACCGGCAATTGATATCAAAGACGGCAAATGTGTGCGCCTGCGTAAAGGTGAGTTTGACACTGCGGAACAGGTGGCAGCAAGTCCGTATGAGACTGCAGATAGTTTCCGCAAATCGGGAGCAGACTGGATTCATATGGTAGATTTGGATGGTGCCAAAGATGCCCGTCCGATTAATGCAGATATTTTCTGTAAAGTGGCAAAGGAAAGTGGCTTGAAAGTAGAGCTGGGCGGCGGTATTCGCAGTATGGATACGATAGAGTACTATTTGGAACGCGGTATTGAACGTGTGATTTTAGGGTCAGTTGCAGTAAAAAATCCTGCACTAGTAAAAGATGCTGTGCAGCATTTCGGTGCACGAATTGCTGTAGGCATTGATGCCAAAAATGAAATGGTAGCCACCGAAGGCTGGCTGGATACCAGTGATGTACACTATATTGAAATGGCAAAAATGATGGAAGCCGTGGGTGTACAAACCATTATTTATACCGATATTTCTAAAGACGGCATGCTTTCCGGTGTGAATGGAGAACAGTTAGATGCTATCAATCGTGCTGTTAGTTGTAATATTATTGCTAGCGGCGGTGTAAAATCTATTGCTGATATTCATCTGTGTAAAGATATGAATCTATATGGTGTAATCTGTGGCAAATCCATTTATAGTGGCAGTTTGGACTTGGCAGAAGCTGTACGTATCAGCAGAGAAGGGTAGGTGCGCAATATGTTGGCAAAGCGTATTATCCCATGCTTAGATGTACGAGATGGTAAAGTTGTAAAAGGGGTTAATTTTGTAGGCATCAAAGAAGTGGGCGACCCGGTACAGTGTGCTATTGACTATGATCGTCAAGGTGCTGATGAAATTACCTTTCTGGATATTACCGCTACACATGAAGGCCGCAGTACGATGATTGATGTGGTGCGCAATACTGCGAAAAATGTATTTGTACCATTAACAGTAGGTGGCGGCATTCGTACAGTAGATGACTTCCGCGAACTTCTGCGTGCCGGAGCTGATAAAATATCTGTTAATTCTGCGGCTGTACGCAATCCGCAGCTGATTAGCGAAGCAGCGGACAAATTTGGCAGTCAATGCGTTGTGGTGGCCATTGATGCACGTCGCAAAGCAGAGGGTGGCTTTACGGTAGTGGTAAATGGCGGTCGTATTGATATGCAGATGGATGCCATTGAGTGGGCCAAAGAATGTGAACGACGTGGCGCCGGGGAGATTCTTTTGACATCTATGGATACCGATGGCTGTAAACAAGGGTTTGACTTGGAATTGACTGATGCCATCAGTAAAGTAGTAAATATTCCGGTAATTGCTTCCGGTGGATGTGGTAACTTGGATCACTTTTCTGAAGTGTTTGAAAAAACCGGTGCCGATGCAGCATTGGCAGCCTCTTTGTTCCATTTTAAAGAATTAACCGTGCAGCAGGTAAAAGATCATCTGCGCAGCAAACATATTCCGGTACGTCGTTAGGAGAACACTATGGAAGACTTAAAAAAATATTTTGAAAAAAGTGAATTGATACCGGCAATTGTGCAGGAAAAAAGTACAGGCGAAGTATTGATGCTAGCCTATATGAATGAGGAAAGTCTGGCGAAAACAATGGAAACAGGATATACCTGGTTCTATAGCCGCTCCCGTCAGGAATTGTGGAATAAGGGTGCCACATCAGGGCATTTGCAAAAAGTGTATGAACTGCGTGCAGATTGTGACAACGACACATTGCTAGTTATTGTGGAACAGACAGGCCCGGCGTGCCATACCGGTAATCATAGTTGTTTTTATACAACAATCTGGGAGGAAAATTAACATGCAGGATGTATTAAGAGGGTTATATGCTGTAGTGGAACAACGCAAAGCAGAGCCGCAAGAAGGTTCCTATACCTGCTATTTGCTGGATAAAGGGTTAGATAAAATATTGAAAAAATGTGGCGAAGAATGTAGCGAAGTTATCATTGCAGCCAAAAATGGTCAGCAAGAAGAAACCGTTGGCGAAATCTGCGACCTGATGTATCATTTGCTAGTAATGATGGTAGACCAGGGCATTCCGCTGGAAGCTGTAGAAGCGGAACTGGAGCAGCGCCGCCAGAAAATCGGTAACCTGAAACAGTTTCATGTGAGTGATCATAATAGCTGATGTCATATAAGAGATTAAGCGGGATATGTTTCAAAATTCTTTTTGAAAGCATATCCCGCTATTTGCATTCGATATATCAATTTTAATTTGTTGCGCAGTTACTTTCGATGAAGATCCTTCCTCTGCCGCTTTGGTGAAGGAAGGTTATTTTTTATACACTATTTTTTCTTTTTCGTCTTTTTATCTTCTGCCTTTGTAATGGTCACTCTGTTCAGCCTTTTGAAACTTTTCAGCAGAAAATAGGTGCCAATCCCGGCGCCGATGGAGTAACATACCGGCGGAATATAGGTATACCACATACCAAAATGCGGGTTATCAACAGTGACATAGTTCCATACATCGTAATATACGATAGATAGGATTGCCCATACAATTAAAAAAATACTGAGCAATCTTTGCTGAAACATCATTTTGTTTTTATAGAATAGTCTGCACAGTAATGCCAGTACCAAAAGCAGACCAATCAGTACATATTGCAGAATCATAGGCTGTTACACTCCTTTGGTAGTAATGTTTTGTTTTCGTAATCGGCACGCAATTGACCGCATGCCGCTTTAACAGATGCACCAAATTCGCGACGCATGGTGACAGTAATATTATTTTTTTTCAGCACATCATAAAAGGCCATAATTCGCTCTCGACTGCTTTGGGTAAAACCAGAGTTTTCAGTAGCATTATAAGGAATCAAATTGACATGGAATTTATCTGTTCCAATTAAATCAGCCAACAGCTGGGCTTGCTCCGGAGTATCATTTATATTTTCTAGCATGACATATTCTAGCATAACTTTTTTGCCTGTAGCATAAATATACTGACGCGCAGTTTTCATAAGCTGTTCCACAGGATAACGTCGATTGATTGGCATCAATCTGCTACGTGTATCGTTATCAGGGGCATGTAGGCTGATTGCCAAAAGTCCGTGGCATGGGTGTGCTGTATAAGCTTCAATGCCCGGTACAATGCCGCAAGTAGATACAGTAATATGATTTTTTCCTAGAGCAAGTCCGTGCGAATGCATAATAATTTCTAAAAACTGCATTACATTATCGTAATTGTCGAATGGCTCGCCAATACCCATGAGCACAATATTTTGTATTGTACAATCGGCTAGTTTTTGTACAGCAATAATTTGACTTACCAGTTCTGCAGTAGTGAGGTTGTGTACTTTTTTGAATCGACCGCTCTGACAAAATGCACAGCCCATATTGCAGCCTGCCTGGGTAGAAATACACAAACTATTGCCATAGTTTTGTTTCATAAGTACCGCTTCGATTAAGTACTCTTGTTGCGTTTCCGGTTCTCCTTGCAATGCAAATAAAAATTTAACAGTATCTGTTCCGTCGGTTTTATCCACTAATTGCGGTAATGTAACCGTAAACGTATCAGCGAGTTGTGTTTTCAATCGCTGGTTGATTTCACTTACATCCATCAGCGATGTCACCTGCGTACGATATAGGCTTTGAAAAATAAAAGGTGCTTTTGATTTTTTTTCGCCGATCGATGTTAAATAGTTTTCTAGTTGTGCGTAGGTTAGCCCGTAGATATTCATAACACAATCCTCATTTTAAATAGTCAATAGAAAGAATTCTTATTTATTTACATCGTATAATTCTAACACATTAGCAGGAATTTCACTACAAAAAATCGTAATATGCTTTCAGGATTTGTGAAATTTCTGAAAAAATCATATTTTTTTATGATAAATTTCTGTGAAATAGTGAAAAAAGTCTTTTCTGCAAACGCATTTAGCGTTATAATAGATTGGATACACAATGTTTAATCTAAAATTATAATATATTTTTTAGGAGGATTTTTAAGATGACTGTAAGTATCGAAAAACTGGATAAAGTAAAAGCTGAATTAACTATTACCGTTCCAGCAGAAGAATTTGTAGCTGCTACAAAAAAAGCATACAAAGAAAATGTTTCCCGTATTAAAGTAGACGGTTTCCGTCAGGGTAAAGCACCTATGGCTGTAATCGAAAAAATGTATGGTCCTGAAGTATTCTATGAAGATGCTGCTAATGATCTGATTATGCCTAAATACGTAGAAGCAGTAAAAGAACTGATTGCACAGGATGAAACATTCCAGCCAATCGCTCGTCCTGAATTTGATATCGAACAGATTGAAAAAGGTAAAGACTTTATCTTCAAAGCTGTTGTAGACACCAAACAGACAATTGAACTGGGTGAATACAAAGGTATCGAAGTAGAAGCTATCGATGGCGAAGTAACAGAAAAAGAAATCGAACAGTACTTAGATATGATGAGAGGCAAACAGGCTACTGTACGTGAAGTAACAGAAGCAGATGCTGTTGTAGAAAAATGGGATATCGCAAACATCAACTTTACAGGTAAAAAAGATGGTATCGAATTCGAAGGCGGTGCTGCACGCGGCTATGACCTGACAATCGGTTCCGGTTCTTTCATTCCTGGCTTTGAAGAACAGGTAGAAGGTATGAAAGTTGGCGAAACACGTGATATCAACGTAACATTCCCAGAAGTTTATCCAGCAGAAGAACTGGCTGGCAAAGCTGTAGTATTCGAAGTAACTGTAAATGCAATCAAACGTAAACAGCTGGCTGAACTGAATGATGATTTTGCTAAAGACGTAAGCAACTTCGAAACTCTGGAAGAATACAAAGCTGATATCAAAGCAACTCTGACAGAAGAAAAAGCTGCCGAAATTCAGAACAGATACAAAGCAGAAGTAGCTCAGAAAGCAGCTGCTCTGACAGATGTAGTTGCTCCAGAATCTATGGTAAAAGCAGAAGCTGAAAACTTCATGAACGACATTCGCTTCCAGTTTGCACAGCAGGGTATTGCATTAGAACAGTATCTGCAGCTGACAAATGGCAAAATCGAAGATATCGAAAACGAATGCAACATGAGAGCTGAAAGTGCAGTAAAAGAACAGCTGGTATTCGAAGCTATCGCTGAAAAAGAAGGTCTGGAAGTAACAGATGCTGATTTAGATGCTGAATTTGAAAACCTGTCCAAAATGTACAACCAGCCTGCAGATGTAGTGAGAAATATGTTCACTCAGAGAGGCCAGGTAAGCTTAGTAAAACGCAACATTCTGATGGAAAAAGTTGCAGCATTCCTGTTAGAAAACGCAAAAATTGGTTAAGCTATTGTTTGAGCGCATATAATAACAGTATAGGATAACAGAAGTTTATGATAGAAAAGGAGGATAATCAGGATGAGTTATTTAGTTCCAATGGTTGTGGAACAGACCAGTCGCGGTGAACGTTCCTATGACATTTATTCCAGATTATTAAAAGACAGAATTATTCTTTTAGGAGATGAAGTAAACAATATGACAGCCAATGCTATTGTGGCACAGTTGCTGTTTTTGGAAGCGGAAGACCCTGAAAAAGATATTTATCTGTATATTAATAGTCCTGGCGGTTCTGTGACTGCCGGCCTGGCTATTTATGACACAATGAACTATATCAAGCCTGATGTGTCCACTGTATGTCTGGGGATGGCGGCTAGCATGGGTGCATTTTTACTGGCAGCCGGTGCAAAAGGGAAACGTTTTGCACTGCCAAACAGTGAGATTATGATTCACCAGCCTATGGGTGGTGCTAGTGGTCAGGCTACAGATATTGCAATTCATGCGGAGCATATTCTGCGTATCAAAGATAATTTGAACAGAATTCTTGCAGAACGCACCGGGCAGCCTCTAGAAAAAATCAAAGCAGATACAGAACGTGATAATTTCATGACAGCCGAAGAAGCGAAAGCATACGGATTAGTCGACGAAGTTATGAGCAAACATTAAGGTTTACGAGGTGGAATAAATGCATAACTTTGAAGATGGAAATGACTTGATTCAATGTTCTTTCTGCGGAAAGACACAAGATCAAGTAAGAAAAATCGTAGCAGGTCCTGATGTATATATCTGCGATGAATGCATTAGCCTGTGTCATGAAATTATAGAAGAAGAATTTGGGTTTATGCCTTCTGACAGTAGTGTAGCGGTGACAGATATTCTGAAACCGGTAGAAATCAAGGAAATTCTGGACACTTATGTTATTGGCCAGGATGAAGCTAAGAAAACACTGGCAGTATCGGTATATAACCACTATAAACGTATCAATAATCTCTCTGTGCAGGATGATGTAGAACTGCAGAAGTCTAATATTTGTTTAATTGGACCTACCGGAAGTGGTAAAACATTGTTAGCACAGACATTAGCGAAAATTCTGCGAGTACCATTTGCAATTGCCGATGCTACTTCTTTAACAGAAGCCGGTTATGTAGGGGAAGACGTAGAAAATATTCTGCTGAAACTGATTCAGGCTGCAGATTACGATATGGAAATGGCTCAAAAAGGCATTATTTATATCGATGAAATCGACAAAATTGCCAGAAAAGGTGATAATGCTTCCATTACCCGTGATGTATCCGGGGAAGGGGTACAGCAGGCACTTTTGAAAATTGTTGAAGGTACAGTGGCAAATGTACCGCCGCAAGGTGGTCGTAAACATCCGCATCAGGAGTTTATTCAGATTGATACCAACAATGTCTTGTTTATCTTAGGCGGTGCGTTTGATGGTCTGGAAAAGATTATCGAACATCGTGTAGGTAAAAAAGGTATGGGGTTCAATGCTGATGTGCAAACCAAACAAGAAAAAAATCAGGAAAATATGCTGAAACATTTAGTTCCGGAAGATTTATTGAAATTTGGTTTGATTCCTGAGTTTATCGGTCGTGTACCGATGATCGTTACATTGGATTCTTTGGATCGAGATGCTTTGATTCGCATCTTGACTGAACCAAAAAATGCATTAATTAAACAGTATCAGCGTTTGCTGAAAATGGATGACGTAGAGCTGGAATTTACCGAAGATTCTTTGATTGCAATTGCCGATCGAGCGTTGGAGCGTAATACCGGTGCTCGCGGATTGCGTGCAATTTTGGAAAAGACCATGAACGACATTATGTACGAAGTACCATCCAATCCAAAAATCGCAAAAGTGATTGTGACAAAAGAATGCATTACCGAAGGCAAAGAGCCTGATATTGTACTGCGTAAAGCAAAAAGAACTGCAACCGCAAAACCAAGCGGTGAAACAGTGTAAATTGAAAAAGATTTGCCCGAACCATTACGGAAGTGATTTCGTAATGGTTCTTTTTTTTATGAAGTTATGTTATAATGAAACCAGTTTAGAAATGTGGAAGAAGGATTGTGCATATGAATCGATATCTGAAAATAAAAAAACAGTGGTTTGTACTGCTTTTAATCTTTAGTGTATTATTTCTGGCAGGGTGTACATTAGAACTGCCTACGCCGGAAAGTTTGATTACGGCTCCGGAATCCAATCAGGAATTGATGCAGCAAAAGCAAATGATTTCTGAGTTCTTGGGGAAGGCGGAACGCATGATTGTACCGGAGGTAAATGAAATTGGCACTGCTTATCAGTATATCAATTTGGATGAGGATGCTGAAAAAGAGGTTGTTGTGTTTTATGCGAATAAGGAAAGTAACTTTATGTTGGGATTTATGATTTTGGACCAGCAGGATGGAAGTTGGAAGTTGTTACATAAAACAACGGCCTATGGCACAGATATTCATTATTTCTCTGTAGAAGACTTGGACTTAGATGGAAAACCGGAATTCTTGCTTGGTGTAAAAACGGGCTATGGTTCTACGAAAGAGTTGTATGTATATCATTTGGCGGATAATGGTTTAATAGATATTACCAGCGAAGACCGCATCGCTTATGATCAGATTACATTAGCAGAACCGATAGATGGTCCAACGATGTTGGTGACAGCTCGTACAGACACGACGATATTAGTGGGGAGCAGCAATATCATAATTTACACCTATAGTGATAATATGATTTCCTCGATTTATAACAACACATTTGATGGCTATTGCAGTGATATGCGTTTTGCAAGAGTAAATGAAACTACAGACGGCATTTATATGGCGATGCGATACAATCACTATATTAATATGTTGTTGCTTTGTGAAACAGAATCCGGTTTTGCTGTAGTGTTAGAACATCCTATGCCGTATGATTACGAAGAAATGGCCGGGCTCGCATTGTTTGAAGATATCAACAATGACGGTATTTTAGAAGTGAATTCTTTATGGAGCCCGGAAAATAACCTGTCAAACAGAGCAT
>JAFNVD010000084.1 GCA_017383785.1 Peptococcaceae bacterium
AATGAGATACTCATGCACATTCGGGCACAACGTAAACACAAATGTGAGGTATCGCTGAATGAACCAATCGGTACCGATTCGGAAGGCAATCAGATTAGTTTGCGTGATATCTTGGGAACAGACGGAGATATGGTGGCAGAGGAAGTTGAGCAGAATTGTGAGTACTTGAATCTGTTGCATCATATGCATTGTCTGACAGGGCGAGAGCAAAAAGTAGTAGCGATGCGATATGGATTGGATGGAACCGATGCGTTAACACAGAAAGAAGTTGGTGAACGCTTAGGTGTGTCTCGGTCGTATGTAAGCCGTATTGAAAAGAAAGCCTTGGAGAAACTGATGAAAGCAATAAAATTGCGGGAATAATGCGGGATTTCCCGAAATTCTCCTTGCGTTATGGCAATTTCTATGATATGATAAAAACAACCGAAGAAAACGTTGCAGAAAGAGTGGGATATCCCACTCTTTCTTGTTTCTTTATGACAGTTTACAACAAATGATATAAACGTTATAGAGAAGGATGTGCAGTGTTTTATAAAATGTGAAGTAACGTGAGTAAATAAATTTTAATTCGGAGTGGAGGTGAGACAGATGGGTAAAATCGAAGATAAAATCTGGCAGATGGCTGAGCCGCTGGTAGTGGAAAACGGTATGGAATTGATTGAAGTTGAGTATGTAAAAGAAGGTGCTGAATGGTATCTGCGTCTGTTTCTGGACAAAGAAAGTGAAACAGGGATTGACTTGGATGACTGTGAGCTGATTAGCCGCGCATTGAGTGATTTGCTCGAAGTGGATGATCCGATTACACAGGCATATCGTTTAGAAGTTTCTTCACCGGGGATTGAACGTCCTCTGAAACGCACCAAAGACTTTGTTCGTTTCCAGGGTAAAAAAGTACAGGTGAAAACTTTTGTTGAAGTGGAAGGTCGAAAACAATTCATTGGGATTCTCGGCGAAACCACAGAGGATGTTGTTGTATTAGATGTAGATGGTACAGTTGTTCAGATTCCAAGAGATAAAATTAGCAAAGCGAATCTGGTTTGGGAGTTTTAATTAGGGGGAGTAGGAAAAGTGAGTAATGAATTAATGCAGGCGTTACATGACTTGGGAAAAGAAAAAGGGATTGCACCTGAAGTGATTATGGAAGCTGTAGAAGCTGCGCTGATTTCTGCGTACAAAAAGAACTTTGGTGCAACTCAGAATGTACAGGTTGCTGTAGACCAGGTAACCGGTGATTTCCATGTATATACTGTTTATGATGTTGTAGAAACTGTAGAAAATGATAAAACCGAGATTTCTCTGGAAGATGCACGTAAATTGCTGCCAACATATGAAATCGGTGATGTTGTAACCGAAGAAGTAACCCCAAGAAATTTCGGCCGTATCGCAGCACAGACAGCGAAACAGGTTGTAGTACAGCGTTTACGCGAAGCGGAACGCGGCATGATTTACAGCGAATTTTCTGATAGAGAAAGCGATATTGTAACAGGTACCATTCAGCGTATTGAAAATCGTAACTGCTACATTGACTTAGGGAAAATTGAAGCAGTATTGGGCCCTGGTGAACAGATTCCGGGTGAAGAATATGCTATGTTTGATCGTGTGAAAACTTATGTAGTGGAAGTACGTAAATCTGCAAAAGGTCCACAGATCATGGTATCTCGTACACATCCAGGTCTCTTGAAACGTTTGTTTGAACTGGAAGTGCCTGAAATTCAGGAAGGTGTAGTAGAAATCAAATCTGTAGCCAGAGAAGCAGGTTCCCGTTCTAAACTGTCTGTGTACTCTCACGATGAAAATGTAGATTGCATCGGTGCATGTATTGGTGCAAAAGGCGCTCGTGTACAGGCGATTGTAGATGAGCTGCGCGGTGAAAAAATTGACATTGTAAAATGGGATGAAGATCCTGCTTTATATATTGCAAGTGCTTTGAGTCCTGCAAAAGTTGTGGACGTACAGATTAATGAAGAAGAAAAGAAAGCAAGAGTTATCGTTCCGGATTATCAGTTATCCTTGGCAATCGGCAAAGAAGGGCAGAATGCACGTCTTGCTGCAAAATTAACCGGATGGAAAATTGATATTAAGAGCGAAACTCAGGCACAGGAAGCAGGTATCGATTACGGTCAGGGGTATGTAGACGCATACGAAGACGAATATCTGGAGGACTAATTATGCAGAAAAAGATACCGCAGAGAACCTGTATGGCATGCCAGGCAAAAAAAGATAAACGGGAACTGGTGCGGATCGTGCGCTCTCCTGAGGGAGAAATTTCTGTAGATGTTACAGGAAAGAAACCGGGCAGAGGTGCATATATTTGTCCAAACCTGGAATGCTTAAACAAAGTGATTAAAAGTAAACGCCTGGAACGTAGTTTGGAAACAACTATTTCACAGGAAATATACGAATCGTTAAAGGAACAACTGACATGAACAAACAAGGCGTATTAACCATGTTAGGGTTTGCACAGAAAGCCGGGAAATTGGCAGCAGGCGAAGCGGCCGTGGAAAACTTTCTGAAAAAAGAAAAAATAGTATTGCTGGTAATGTCGGACGAATTATCTGATAATCGCAAAGAGTATTGGATGAAACAGGCAGAATATGCGAATGTTGATATTTTGACTGTGGAAATCAGCAAATTAGATTTGGGATGGGCCATCGGAAACTCCCCAAGAGGGATTATCGGGATTATGGATCAAGGTATGGCAGAGGCAATACGCAAAAAGATAGCGGAATAACAGTGGAATGATGATCGAATAGATTGGCTGACAAGCCGATGGAAAGACGGGTGGTTTGATGAGCAAAGCGCGAGTTTATGAAATCGCAAAAGAATTAAATGTTGATAGTAAGCTGATTATTGAAAAGCTGAAAGAAATGAATGTGGAAGTAAAAAACCACATGAGTTCTGTTACCGAAGAAGATACTGCAAAGGTAAAACAGGCATTCCAGAAACCTGAAAAAAGAGCGGAAAAACCTGCAGACAAAAAACAGCCGGTAGCAGATAAAAAGCCTGCAGACAGACCTGTAGAAAGAAAACCTGAACAGGCAAAACCTGCAAGAGAACAGGTACGTGATGAACGTCCAAGAAATGATTTCAATAGAAATGATTCCGGTAAAAAAGAGTTCAACCGCGATAACAACGGGCAGAACAGAAACCAGAATTATAACAGAGATAATAACAGAGAGCACGGGAATAGAGATATGCAGCAGAAAAACGGCCAGCGTCCACAGGGCAATCAGGCAAAACCATTTGTACAGGACAGAAATGATCGCCCAAATCGTGAAGGCGGTTACAACAAAGACAGAAACAACGATAACAGAAACGGAAATCGTGAATTCAACCGTGACAATAATCGCCCAAATCGTGAAGGCGGTTATAACAAAGAAGGTTTCAATAAAGACAGAAACTTCGAAAACAGAAATAATGACCGTTTTAACAAAGACGGTAAAGGCGATTTTAAAGGCCAGAAACGTGACGGTCAGGAAAATCGTGGCGGCTATAATAAAGATGGCTACAACAAAGACGGCTATAACAAAGATCGCAATTTCAACCGTGACAATCGTGGCGGTAAAGATGGCTACAATAAAGATCGCAATGACCGTGGCAATCGTGATAATAATCGTGATGGCGGTTTTGGCAAAGGTGGTCAGCAACAGCCGGATACCACTGCAAATCGTCGCGTAGGTGTAAATGCAAACCGTGCAGTACCATCTGCTCCGGTACGCACACCAATTGCGAAATCCAATCCAAATGCGAAAGTAAGCAACGAACACTTCTCCAAAGATGCGGTAGAAGAACGTTATCAGGAATGGACCAACAATGACACTGTACAGTCCAAACCGGAACCGGTAGCAAAAAAACGTACAGAAAATAGTGGCTTCCAGAGCAATAGCAGCAAATTCAACAAAAACAAAGGCGGTAAAGGTAAAAACAATAAAAATGTGCCAAAAGAGCCACCAAGAGAATTTGCTGAAGTAAAACATCATGTAGTACTGGAAGACACCATTACTGTACAGGATTTAGCGCATCAGATGGGTAAAAAAGCAACAGATGTTATCATGAAACTGATGACAATGGGCGTAATGGCTACCATCAACCAGGAACTGGACGTAGACACTGCTACCATCATTGCTGAAGAATTTGGTGCAACTGTAGAAGTAAAAATCTCTAAAGAAGAAGAACTGTTTACAGATATCGAAGATAAACCGGAAGATTTACAGCATCGTCCACCGGTAGTTACTATCATGGGTCACGTAGACCATGGTAAAACTTCCTTGTTGGATAAAATTCGTTCTACCCATGTTACCTCTACAGAGGCAGGCGGTATCACTCAGCATATCGGTGCTTATCAGGTAGAAGTAAATGATCAGAAAATTACATTCCTGGATACACCGGGTCACGAAGCATTTACAGCAATGCGTGCCCGTGGTGCACAGGTAACAGATATTGCGATTTTGGTAGTTGCAGCTGATGACGGTGTAATGCCGCAGACTATCGAAGCAATCGACCATGCAAAAGCTGCAGGCGTACCAATTATCGTTGCAATCAACAAAGTAGATAAACCAACAGCTGATCCTGACCGCATCAAACAGGAATTAACCAACTACGGTCTGATTTCTGAAGAGTGGGGCGGCGAAACCATTATGGTACCGGTATCTGCAAAACAGGGCATTGGGATTGATGACCTGTTAGAAATGATTCTGTTAGTTGCAGAAGTAGCAGAATTAAAAGCAAATCCTAACCGTAATGCAAAAGGTAAAGTAATCGAATCCAAACTGGACAAAGGCCGTGGTGCAGTAGCAACATTGCTGGTACAGGCAGGGACTTTACATGTTGGTGACTTCTTGATCGTAGGTACCACACAGGGCCGTATTCGTGCGATGTTTGACTACAATGGTCAGCCTGTAAAAGTAGCCGGTCCATCTACTCCGGTAGAAATTCTGGGCTTAAACGAAGTACCGGAAGCAGGGGACGACTATATTGCGGTTGACAATGAAAAACTGGCAAAACAGGTAGCTGATAAACGTCAGAAGGAAAAACATCTGCAGGAAATTTCCCGTCATACCAAAGTATCTCTGGAAGATCTGTTTGCACAGATTAAAGAAGGGGATATCAAAGAACTGAATATCGTTCTGAAAGCCGACGTACAGGGTTCTATCGAAGCAATTCGTCAGTCCTTAGAAAAACTGGGTAACGACGAAGTACGCGTAAATATTATTCGTACAGCAGTTGGCGGTATCCGCGAAGCAGACGTAATGCTGGCAGCGGCATCCAATGCATTGATTATCGGCTTTAACGTTCGTCCTGACGTTGGTGCTAGAAAAATGGCTGAAAAAGAAAATATTCAGATTAACACCTATCGTGTAATTTATGAAGCAATCGAAGATGTAAAAGCTGCGCTGTCCGGTATGCTGGATCCGGATATCAAAGAAGTGGAACTGGGTCAGGCAGAAGTACGCAGCACCTTCAAAGTGCCAAAAGTAGGCCTGGTAGCAGGTTGCTATGTAACCGAAGGTAAAATTACTCGTAATGCTCGTGTACGTGTAGTACGTGATGGTGTAGTAATTCACGATGGCAGTCTGGGTTCCTTGAAACGTTTCAAAGATGACGTAAAAGAAGTAGCGACCGGTTATGAATGCGGTCTGGGCTTTGAACGCTTTAACGATATTAAAGAAGGCGATATTCTGGAAGCGTATACATTTGAAGAAGTAAAACGCGCATTATAATACGGAGAGGTGAGCACGATGAAAGTACGTCCAAACCGTGTTGGGGAAGAAATCAGAAAAGAATTGGTTTCTTTGATTCGCAAAGGGATCAAAGATCCACGTGTTGATACTCTGGTAAGTATTACAGATGTAGAGGTAACCGGTGACTTAAGTTATGCAACTGTATATGTAAGTCGTTATGGGTCTGAAAAACAGCGTCAAGATGCACTTGACGGTATGAAAGCTGCATCTAAATATTTGCGCGGAGAATTAAGCAAACGCTTAAAGTTACGTGTTGTGCCGGAATTAATCTTCAAACTGGATGATTCTCT
>JAFNVD010000013.1 GCA_017383785.1 Peptococcaceae bacterium
GTACCTGCCATTTCATTTGTGCAGTATCAATATCTTTATCATTTTGTGGCATTGTAAACATCAAAACAATGCCTTGAATAACTATCTCTTTATTGTAGGCATTCCGGCCGGTCTGATTGCGCTCTTGACTCCAAGCTGGACTGTATTGCCGTTTTGGAATTTTATGAATATTCATAGCTTTACAGTGCATATTTTATTGGCCACTTATCCAATTATGCTTACCTACAGCGGGGAGACCAATCCACAACTCAAATACTTGCCCGGCAGTTTAGGGGTATTGGCAGGTTTGGCTTGTGTAGCATACGGTATGAACCTAATCTTTGATACCAACTTTATGTTTTTGATGTATGCTCATCCGGGCACACCGCTGGTATGGTTTGCAGAAAACTGGGGTAGCCATTTTCTTGGGTTCCCTGTACTGATCAGTGCCATTGCAGTGGCGATGTATACAGGAGTATTTGTGTATCGAAAAATTACCACAAGACCTTGACATTTTATTTTTACAGGCGTAAACTTATATCGCTGTCTGAATTTATCAGGCAGCGTTTCTTACGGGATGTGGCTCAGTTTGGTAGAGTACCTCGTTCGGGACGAGGGGGCCGCAGGTTCAAATCCTGTCATCCCGATGCTTAAAACCCGCTTTATTGAGCGGGTTTTATTTTTTTGTGTCATCTTTCGTGTTATTTTTTGTGAAATTTCTATAAAGAATATTCATTTTCTTCTTGCAATTTTAATAATACTAGTATAAGATTATGTTATAGAAAAGCACAAAAGTGCATCATCGAAGGAGGAGAGTCCAATGGGTAAGTTTGTGATTCGTAACACCAACACAGGGATTAAATTTGACTTGAAAGCAGGGAACGGCGAAGTAATCGCTACTTCTGAAGTGTATACTACTGAAGCCGCATGCAAAAAAGGTATTGCAAGTGTGCAGAAAAATGCGCCGGTAGCAGGCGTTGAAAATCAGACCGTAGAAGGTTATGCAGCGGAAAAACATCCAAAATTCGAAGTATATGCAGATAAAGCAGGCGAATATCGTTTCCGTCTGAAAGCTACCAATGGACAGGTAATCGCTACTAGCGAAGGCTATAAAGCATTGGCAAGTTGCATGAATGGCATTGAATCTGTGAAGAAAAATGCTGTAGATGCAGAAATCGTAAAAGAATAGTTTAAAAGAAAAATGAACTCACATATACAGAAAGACCCGCTATGCTCTGCGCTGGCGGGTCTTTCATTTGCAATGAATTATTCAGTTTTTTCTTTGTTCCACTTGTACCAGCTAAGTGTAAAGATGATCAAAGCGGTAAGTAGTATCATACGAATGATGCCTAAAGCAAGGCCTACATAGGATAATGCAATCATCAGTTTTAAATTTACACCGTTTGAAATAAGTACAGTAGGGAAATGGATGATAACATATACAACCCAGCCAATGATGAGCAAGGTTTGTTTGTGTTTGTTCCATACAATCGGTGTATGTCCAAATGCTCGAATAGTACAGTATATCAGCAGCACAATCAGAAGAAAATGTACCCAGCTTACGATAATGGCAATCGGGTTGGCAAAGGAATAAACATAAGGGTTCAGTACCATTGCATAATTGCTGCCTGTAGCTAATTGCAGATAAATAATCACCATAATATTGATTGCCCATCCGCAATAGATTCCGACATGATTTTTAATAAACATACAGATAAAACCACATACCAGAAATGGAGAAGCAAATATCAATCCTGCTAATAATCCGCCCATGATTGTACACACCAGAACAACAATAAATGCCATGCACAGCAAAATGATTCCTGCAATCTGTCTTGTTTCCAATCCTGTTTTGATTGCGACAGGCATCGGTTGTGTTTCAAGTGTTGTTACATTAGTTTGTGTTTCTTTGGGGGAAGGGGATTGACCCTTTACCAGTTCATCAAGTGTAATGTCGAAAATTTCGCTCAGTTTGAGCAGTTTGTCCAAATCAGGAGTGGCAGTATCGGTTTCCCATTTTGATACGCTCTGACGGGAAATATCCAGCGCATCGGCCAAATCCCCTTGTGACATATTATGTTCTTTTCTAAGCTGTTGAATACGATTACCTAATGTCATATTAAACGCCTCCTTTTGTGCGAAATTTGTGTTTTTGCTGTATGTATCATAGCATTTTAACCCTAAAAAGTCTATCAACCGGCCTTGGAATTTTAGCAACTGACGGTTGCATTGCAGTATAACGATAGAAATCTGCAAAAAATCATGCATATGCCAAGCTTTTTATGGATATAGAATTGATGAACCGTGTTTTCTGTGGTAAAATGTAGTGTTGAATTATTGAAACATAATTGTTGTGGAGGATGACTATGTCTGAATCAATCGTAAATTGGCTGATGACGGTATTTTCCGAGTATGTACCGGCGGAGCTGTTTGTGTTTATTATATCGATGATGCCGATTCTGGAACTGCGTGGCGGTTTGGTGGCTGCAGCGCTGTTAGATATTCCGGTAGTTGAGGCATTGATGATTTGTATTGTAGGGAATGTGATTCCGATTCCATTTATTTTGCTATTGATTCGTCCGATTTTTGCGTGGCTGAAACAAACAAAATTGTTTCGTCCAATCGTAGAAAAGCTTGAAAGCAAAGCGATGGGGAAAAGTGATCAGATTCGTAAATATGAATTTTGGGGTCTGCTGATTTTTGTAGGGATTCCTTTACCGGGTACCGGTGCATGGACGGGTGCTCTTATTGCAGCAATGCTCAATATTAGTATCAAACGGGCAATGCCGCCGATTCTTTTAGGGGTGTGCATGGCGTCGATGATTATGACATTCATTTCGTATGTACTGCCAGCTATTATTGTAGGGTTATGATGTACCAGTTCGCGTAATCGGGATCATTTCATTATTTTTGGCTCGGATACCATCACCTTCGCCGTGCAAATAATGAAATATCCCGACTCCGCTAGGCGATGAATAACTTGTAGGGGATGGCGACCTCGATATCATGAAAAAGAAAAGAGACGCTGTCCTCAGCGCCCCTTATAAAAATCAATATTCAATTAGTGATGGTCACCGCAATCATGATGATCGCAAGCAATCAGGTTGTCTTTCAGTTCGCCACGCAGCCAAGCTTCTGCTACTTCGCGTACAGGACCGGAGCAGCCACGGATTACGTCAATACCGCTAGCGTTCAGTACGTTTTTTGCACCGTCGCCCATATTGCCGCCTAACATTACCATAACGCCTGCCTGTGCCAATACCGGAGCAATACCGGATTTGCAGCCGCAGCCTTCAGGAGAAGCCATAGTTTCTTCTGCTACGATCTGACGATTTTCAATGGTGTAGATGGTATAATGGTCGCAATGACCGAAATGTGCGTCAATTACGCCATCACGAGTAGGTAAACAGATTTTCATAATAAAACCCCCTAAAGTGTAGTAAATTAACTATAGGTTCATTATACTATATTCTTTAGGGAATTACAATAAGAAATACATGAGAAAAACATAAAAGCATGATAATGTCGTGGACGATAAGGTCCAGAAAGAAGGTATTGCAATGATTCCGGTAAAACGAAAAGAACATTTGCAGAAATTAGTTGAAACCTTGGGGATTCAGCTGAATAGTTTAGACAAATTGAGCGTAGCACTTACACATCCGTCTTTTGTATTAGGGGAAAATGCGTCTTTGTCCAACAACCAGCGCCTGGAGTTTTTGGGCGATGCGGTAGTAGATTTGGTAGTAGGGCAGTTTTTATTTGACGAATATCCGGACAAGCCGGAAGGAGAATTGACCAAAATGCGTTCTGCATTGGTATGTGAGGCTAGTTTGGCAAATGCGGCACGCAGAGTAGCGCTGAACGAATATCTGCTGATTGGTAAAGGGGAAAAAGGCAACGGCGGTTATGACCGTGCATCCAATTTGGCTGATGCATGGGAAGCGATGATTGGTGCTCTTTATCTGGATTTGGGAATTGAGGCTGTGCGTCCGATTATATTGAAATATATTGAGCCGGAAATTGTACAGGTTCGCAAAGGTCATTATGGCGATTACAAAACATTGTTGCAGGAAATCGTGCAGAAAGATCGTGAAGCTACAATCAGCTATGAAATTGTACGTACAGAAGGGCCGGACCACAACAAAAGATTTACTACCTGTGTGCGTATCAATGGTGTGGTACAGGCAGAGGGGACCGGCAAAACCAAAAAAGAAGCCGATCAGGTTGCCGCTTGTCAGACATTGATTCAGATGGGTGTTATTGAACGATAAATAAAATGCCTATGAAAAAGAGGTGTAAGTATGTATTTAAAACGATTGGAAATTCAGGGCTTTAAGTCATTTGCCGATAAAGTTGAGTTTGAATTTCCCAGTGGAATTACGGCAATTGTAGGGCCTAATGGCAGTGGGAAGTCCAATGTTGTAGACAGTATTCGCTGGGTATTGGGGGAACAAAGTGTCAAAAATCTGCGCGGCAGCAAAATGGAAGATGTCATTTTTGCCGGCAGTGCGGAGCGTCGTCCTTTAGGTATGGCGCAGGTATCTCTGACACTGGATAACAGTGCTCGTATTTTTGATTTAGACTACGAAGAAGTGACCGTATCTCGTAGATTGTATCGTTCCGGCGAAAGTGAATATTTGATAAATAAATCTCCAAGCCGTTTGAAAGATATTCAGGAATTGTTTATGGATACGGGGCTTGGTCGCGAAGGCTTATCCATCATTAGCCAGGGGAAAGTAGATGAAATTCTGTCTTTAAAACCGGAAGATCGTCGTGGTTTGATTGAAGAAGCGGCAGGGATTATCAAATATAAGTATCGCAAACGAGAAGCAGAGCGCAAGTTGAAAGATACAGAAGACAATCTGCTGCGTGTAGAAGATATTATCAATGAATTGGCAGA
>JAFNVD010000085.1 GCA_017383785.1 Peptococcaceae bacterium
AATCACCCAGATTGCTGTTTTCTGCAAACGGAGCAAGTTCAAGCCTCAACGCACTGCCACTGGTGCTTACCATAGACACTTTACCGTCTAAAGTAAACACATACTGAGACAGCGTTGTGCCGTCAACTGTATATACAGAACCGTTTGTTGCTTGAATGGTCATCGCATCAATCATTGCATTCAGTTTTTTGCCTGCAGCATTCATTTCTTCAGCAAATGGAGATACTTTCTGTTCCGTCAAATACAATGTAAAATTGAACGGTCCATCCGGCGCCATATTACCGCTAACTGCTTTTTCTACGATAATGTCACCGCCTGGTTCGTTTACGATAGTGAATTCATTTTCATCATCAAACGCAACCCCTTCTGGTGCATCGCCATTCAGCTTAATTTCACCATCATCGTTTACAATAAATTCAATGGCCTGTTTTAAGCGAGAATATCCTGCCGGAGCTTTTGCTTCGCGCAGACGATATTCGCCTGGCAGTAAACCTTCAATTTTCAGTTCGCCGTTTGCACCTACATCATAAGTATCAACTTTGATAGAACCTGTTTCCCCTTTTACATACAGCGCAAATTTTGCACCAGTTAAAGGTTTTCCAGTTTCATCGGTTTTCTTTAATGCTAACTCTGCACGTGCAGGATCATTCACTTCCAGAGGTGTCTTTGCCTCTGCATAAACCGGTGTTTCACCAAATGCAGCGCCTACCAGATTCTGCGATACTTCACGGGATGTTGCTATATCATCATCCTTATCTATATCTGCCGGTTTTGGAGCATAGAAGTATACCCCTTTTGGAAGAACCTGTTTACCGGAAACAATCGCTTTAATGGTCTGGCCGTTTTTAGCCTCTACGACAAGATTGTAGGTTTCTGTTCCATATTCCACTTTAACTTTCTTTGGTTCTTCGCCTGTTTTCAGTTCTACAACGTTACCATTTTCGTCTAATATAACAGTTTCAAGCCAGATATCATCCTCATAGCCGCTCCCGCTGTTATTCAGAGTAACCTGCATTACTACTTTATAGATGCCATCTTTCTCCGTAACCGGAATCACTTCTTTTATGGACAGCTCGGAAATTACAATGGCATTCTTTTCCGCATAAGTTGCATTCTGCGCCAGCAGATAGTCTACCAGGCTGTTAATGCGTGTACCGACTTCAGGGTAGGTTTCAAAAACTCTCTTACCAGATACATCTAAACCGGATTCATTGCTGGTATCATGCAAAGGATAACCCCATTGAAGATTATCGGATACCCTATAAGATTTTTGATATCTAAGCGAATCAGCATTCATATTGTTAGCACATACCCAGATTGCACACTGTACGGCCGCAATAATTTCATTACGTGTCAGTTCCTCCGCATATTCGAAACCCTCCTTAGCCAGACTGGCCTTCATTGCTTCCAGAGAAACATATGGATATGCGTTGGTTACAATAGCACGGATTTTGGCCGCCTGCGCATCATCATAATATTCACTGTCTTCCAGATTCAGACGTTTGTAATAGGTACCATCAACAATCATAGTTTCTACGTCACAGCAGTAAACCACATCGTAGTTACTGGAACCAAACTTATATAAATCACTTGGTTCCCATATAGTTTTGTCATGTGTAACAGTATCCAACACTACGAATGTCTGCGGACCTTCGCCGTCACCCATAAAATGACCGCCGAACTCATAACCATGGGCATATTTGCGGAACAGCGACATATAGGTATAGCCTTCTGTACCCGCTTTTACATCTACGGTAAGCTCATCACCATACCAGATATTCTTTTCTCCGCTAATTTCCCCACTTGCAAAGATCATACCAGTCGGCATAATGCAAGTGAACACAAATGTCAGCAAAATCAAATATGCCATCCATTTTTTGTTTTTTGAGAAATAATTCATATTGTTTCCTCCTCTCTTCTTTTAATATTCATTTCTTGTGCATCGTTCGGTACGATACCTGCTGTTTTTCTTTTGTCGTTTTTTAGCGGCACGCTGTTTTGTAAGGCATGCAACTGGTTTTGTTCTGGCTCGGAAGGTACCGTCAAAGCTAGTCACTCGGCGCTGATTTGCCGGCTGATATATACATCCTGTTCACCCTCAATCCACCAGAACCTGCCCTGCCAACTTGCATTCTATTAAAATATTGCTTTTATGTTAAAAGCTGCTAATACTTTACAGTCTAACGGCAAATGCAGCTCGGACGCAATGGTCTGGCGTTCCAGTTCTTTCGGCTCTGCAATAAATTTACGGCTTACAGTAGAAGCGCGGGGCGAGTCCATCTTATCCACCAGTTCTTCCATTAAAAGCAAAAGGCGGGTAAACACGATTTTTTCCCGTAATAAGGGTTATAAAATGTCCCCTGCACAGCTTTGTCGTCATAGTGAGTCTGTTCTATTGATATCACACAATGCCTACAGGTATTCCACTATACCATTTATATACTTATTGTAATACCTCATACTATGACGTTACATTGCTACACTTTAGTTATATTTCGCCGACTATTATGTTAAATTCATATTTTTTTATAGGATTTAATTTTGCTTAATTTTATACTATTATTTTGAAGTGTAAAGCAATTTAAAATCCGGACCCGTTAGGGTTTCATACAAACA
>JAFNVD010000086.1 GCA_017383785.1 Peptococcaceae bacterium
AATTACTTTATTTGATTTGTTTTCTGCGAATTTCATCGGCATCACCTATCGAAAAGATTCCAGCTTTGGCACGCCTGTCAGTTGGGCAAGTATATTAGCCGGAAATTTCCCTAATACTTCTGCGTTATATTGGTCAACTTTTTCGTTGTACTTGCTGTGTCCGATAATCTGGTTGTAAGATGCCAAGTCGGTACGAATCTGTATACGATATCGTTCATCAGGAACGGACAAGTTCTCATTTTGCAGCACAATATCCATTCGTTCTGTGGCTGCAGTCAATTGCTGATTCGCTATGGCCTTTTCATTGGCAGTCTGTGCATCACGCAGATTGGTAATGGCGGTGTCAAGCTCTACCAAAGCATCCTCACCAATGTATAAGTAACGCTCTGCCACCACCTGCAAATTACTGGCAAGCCCAATACGGGTATCCAAATCTCGCTGAATATCATCAAAATGACGTTCTGCAGAATAAGCTGCTGCCAGTAAGGAACGATGTGAGCCGCCCAAGATTGACAATACAATCACTATCACAGTGATTACAATAGCCACATTTCGATTTTTCAGTAATTGTTTCACGACTATACACCTCGTTGTCCATCATCTTTTTCACTGTCTTGTTTTCACAATTTCTTCTGTTATTTTAACTCCATCAGTTTGGCTTTCAGTTCCCCTTCGATACGGCGAAGCTCAGCCTCTGCCTCTTTTCGTTTTACTGCTCCGTCACGCTGAATCTGCATTACTTCATCCAGTGTAGCAATCAGCTGTTCATTGGTATACTGCAATGTTTCGATATCAATGATACTGCGTTCTGCTTCTTTTGCAATTTCTACAGAACCCTGTTTTAATTTATCCGCATTGCGTTTCAATAGTTCATTGGTCATTTCAGATACAGCAGTTTGCGCCTCGGTAGCTCTACGTGCATTTTCCAACCCTAATGCCAATACCATCTGACTTTTCCACAGCGGAATAGTATTTACCAGAGAGGACTGAATTTTTTCTACCATCATGACATCATTGTTCTGCAGCATTCTGGTCTGCGGCCCCATTTGCAAGGATACAGTACGGCTCAATTCCAAATCATGCAGTTTTTTCTCAAAGCGGTCACACATATTCACTAAATCATTATATGCCTGTGCATCTTCAGCATTTCCGGAAGCCGCAGCTTTCTGACGCAGTGCTTCCACATCATTGGCACGCACTTCTTCCAGGCGTTTGCGCCCTGCAATAATATACATGCTCAATTCTTTGTAGTACTGCAGATTCAGAGCGTACATTTCATCTAACATTGCTACGTCTTTCAAAAGTGCAATCTGATGCTGTTCCAGCACTGTAGTGATTTTATCTACATTACCTTCCACTTCTGTATACTGTGCTTTCAGCTCTTCTAACTGACTTTTGCCTTTGCGGAACAGCTTCGCAAAGAAACCTTTATCCTCGTCACTGTCATCAAAATTCAAAGTGCGTAGCTCTACCACCAGACCGGACAGCGCATCACCGATTTCGCCAAGGTCTTTGTTACGCACATTATTCAGCGCATTTTCGGAGAAATTTGCAATATTCTGCTGTGCACCTGCACCGTACATCAAAATTTGATTGGCATTGGTGACATCAATCTGTTTGGCAAATTCCGCAACCATGTTCTGTTCCGCATCAGTCAGCACCATCTGATCCATTTCTTTTTTCACTGCTTCTACCTGTGCTTCAGCAGATTGTACTTCCGCCTGTTCTTCAGGCTTTACATTCAGTTCTGGGGTCAATGTTAATCTTGGCATTTCATTTGTCATACTTCATTCCTCCATGTTTATTTATTTTCTTTTTGCATTCCAAACGCATTGGTATTTGCAAGACCTTCTCGTTCTAACATACCTTCTAATACCGTAATATCTGTGGAGATATCCAGTGCTTCAGCACCAAACAAACTGTCCAGCTGTTTTTCAAATGCTGCAACAATGGTGTCCATGATACCTTCCACCTTTTGCATAGTAGCGGTAATATTTTTACCACGTACACTTTGCGCAGACATTTCTGCGTAAGAGGTCAACAGCTTTATTGTAGTCGGCAGATAATAGCTCATAAACTTTCTGATTTGCGGCAGTTTCGCAGGATTTTTTGTTACTTGTACAAAAATCTCATTAGACAGCTGTTCTAACCGATTAATCTGCTGACTGATTTTTTTATCCTGAATTTGTGCATTCAACTCTCTCATTCGTTTGATGGATTGACGCCCTTCCAATACCAGCGCATCTACCTCACGGCTGCCCGAAGATTCATATACAGGCTCCGGATCGGCCACTTCCACCCATTTTCCTCGGAAGATAAAACTTGTGGTTTTATACGCTAAAAAAGATAAGATTGTCAAAATAATAAAATGACTGATTTTGTACATAGGCAACACCGAAGCCCAAAACGCCCACGTAAAAGCTACAGCATATACCGGAACAGCAGATTTTTTTCTAACCCTCGCCATCCTATCCCCTCCGTTTCTATCTTTGTTATTACTATAACATATATTTTTTCTCGTTACATTATTTTTTTCCCTGCTTGTCAAAAAAGCATACTTTTTGTTTTATCACAGCCAGTGTTCTGTCATAATATCAAGAACTGTTTGCATAGACGGTGATACCCATTTTTCCCGATGGTATAGGATTTGTTTCCAAAGTTCCGGATGAAATCCCTCTGCTGTCATACGTTTGATGGTCCCTCGAGCCACAGCATCATCGGTTGCATAGTCGGGTAGGAAGGTACAGCCAAGTCCTTGTTCTACCAATGAACAAATCAAATCGGTCTGCCCTGCCTCCAGTACAGGCCGTACTTCCAAGGATGCTTTGGCCAGCCATTCATCCATTAATCTCCGATAACTCATACCTTTTTCGGTCAACAGCATATCCTGCTGCAATAAGTCCTCTTTGTATAGTACGTCTTGCAGTGCCAGCGGAGCACTGCTAGGCACTGCAAAATGCACCCCTACTTCTTTTTCTCCTGCAATTCGATAATTGGTATTATAAATATGGCTATCCAGCGTACACACAATATCTGCCTCATTATGATCCAGCATACGGAATAAATCTGCTGTACCGGCAGTGGCCAAAGTCAAATGAATATGAGGGTATTGTGCACGAATATGGGGAAAACAGTCGAAGAGCAAAGATTCACTCAGCGAGTCTGAGGTAGCGACACGAATCAAGGTTTCCCGTTCTTCCTCTTGGGTGTCTTCTACAATTTGTTGGCACAAAATACACACCTGCTGCGCATAGCCGAGAATCTCTCGCCCTTTGTCGGTGAGCCGAACTGCATGACCGATGCGATCAAACAACCGAAACCCCAGCTCATCTTCTAATTGGCGAATTTGTACAGAGATTGTAGGCTGTGAATAGCCTAATCGTTCTGCTGCGCGTGAAAAGTTGCCCAATTCGGCAACGTGCACAAAGGTGGTTAAATTTCTGATATCCATACGTTCCTCCTCGATATTAAGAATCTTAATAAGGTAGATGTAAACCATTCATTGGACAAATATCTATACCATTATTATAATGTCCCTATGGTTTCTGTCAAGCACAGCGAAAGGGGATTTGGACGATATGAAACAAAAGGATGCTAGACAAAATAAAAATTCATTATTTTCTAACCGCTGGGGATTTGTATTGGCCGCAGTGGGTTCGGCGGTAGGTATGGCAAATGTATGGGGCTTTCCTGCTAAAATGGGGGCAAACGGCGGCGGTGCGTTTTTGGTCGCTTATTTGTTTTTCGTAGTATTGTTCAGTACTGTTGGGCTGTCTGCCGAATATGCCATCGGGCGGCGTTCTCGCACCGGTACTTTAGGCTCTTATCGTAAGGCATGGGAATCTCGTGATCCGAAATTGGGAAAAGTGGGCGGTTTGCTGGGTTGGCTACCGTTGGCCGGGTCTATGTGTATTGCCATCGGTTATGCGGTAATTATTGCATATGTATTAAA
>JAFNVD010000087.1 GCA_017383785.1 Peptococcaceae bacterium
GGCTACAAATTGCCATCACAGCAATCTGTAGCCTCAAAATATGTCAAATTGCACTAAATGAAAGTGTCAAAGACAGGAAAATAATACATTTTACTGATTTATGGAAGTTTTTTTTACATTTACTTAACGCCAAGAAAATTGCATGGCGAGGGTCTGTGTTGATATTGGCATCTAAGATTTTTTATGTATCTTTGCAGCCGGAAACGGATAATCCCTTTCGGGACGGTTTCGGAATGTGGAGAGATTTGGCTGCTTGCAACCACTTAAAAAAATGCTAAAATACATGCTCCGGTCCGGGCTGTGCCTGACCCCTGCGCATCAATGTTTTTGTGTTTTTGGCTGCTCCACATGAAGTGGGGCTTTTTTGTTATTTACACCTGCAGCGGTTTTATGGCAAAAGTGTAACAGGTGCCCGCTTTTTTGATGGTACCTGCTACGGTTTGACAGGAAAAGTGTGACAGATGCAATTGTGAAACGAATAAACATTTAATGATATGAACTATCTTTTTACTTCAGAGTCAGTGTCCGAGGGACATCCTGACAAAGTGTCGGACCAGATTTCCGACGCAATACTTGACGAATTCCTTCGTCAGGACCCTGAGGCGAAGGTTGCCTGCGAGACATTCTGCAGCACCGGACTTGTGGTAGTAGGTGGCGAGGTTCCCCAGTACATTCTGAATTTTATGTGCTACCAGAGCTTTTACATTGGCTCTACCTACTTTCAGGTATTCACGTGGGTCAAATGCTTCCGGTTTTGCCACCAACGCTTCACGTACACCTGCTGTCATAGCCAAACGCAAGTCAGAGTCAATATTGATTTTGCATACAGCGCTTTTTGCAGCCTGACGCAACATGTCTTCCGGAATACCGATAGCATCTGCTAAGCTGCCGCCATTTGCCTGAATAATTCTTACATATTCCTGAGAAACGCTGGATGCACCATGCAGTACGATTGGGAAGTTTGGCACACGACGTTCGATTTCTTCCAAAATATCGAAACGCAGCATTGGTTTCTGACCAGGTTTGAATTTAAACGCGCCATGGCTGGTACCAATCGCAATTGCCAAGGAGTCTACACCTGTACGGCTTACGAATTCTTCTACCTGTTCAGGCTGAGTGTATTTTGCATCTTCTGCACTTACGTTTACATCGTCTTCGATGCCTGCCAACTGCCCCAGTTCACCTTCTACTACTACGCCATGAGCATGGGCATATTCTACTACTTTTTTGGTCAGTGCAATATTATCTTCGAAAGAATGATGAGAACCATCAATCATAACAGAGGTAAAACCACCATCGATACAAGCTTTGCAAATTTCAAAATCTGCACCGTGGTCTAAATGTAGCGCAATTGGAATGTGGCTCTGTTCCAGTACTGCCGCTTCTACCAGTTTCACCAGGTAGTTGTGGTTAGCATATTTTCTAGCCCCTGCAGACACTTGCAGAATCAACGGAGAATTCAATTCCCCTGCTGCTTCAGTAATCCCCTGAATCAGCTCCATATTATTTACATTAAATGCCCCTACTGCATACCCACCTTCGTATGCTTTTTTAAACATTTCGGTTGTTGTTACCAATGCCATGATAATTCCTCCTCAAATACTTACACCTTTTTATTGATTAGGCTATTGTGCCAAATAACACATATATGGACATACCTGTTTTCATTATAGCATACAATTTACAGTTTGTCTTTTTCTTTTTATAATTTATTTTGTCACAAATTCAGTTTACAAACACATCATTTTACGGACACATACAGCATTCCTTTTGACTCAAAGTGCTGATACACACTCAAATTATCCGCCGATACAATGACAACTTCCCAAACACCCTCTTGCGGATATCGAAACGTTACACTCTCCCCCGTCTTGCGCTTGTTTCCATAAGACGCCCCGATATACTCGGTAGCCTCTGCCAATGTCCCGTCAGGCCTATACACATACATGCGACAACGTCCCATGGCAATCAACTGATTTGTCTCATCACCTGCCTGTTCCGTGTTTACAACAAAAGAAACCTCTAGCTCCTTGGCATCTTCCGGCACATCAAAATACCAAGATTGTGCCTGCCCCTGCGATATGTTATATTGTTGATGCCACGCTGTCTTTTCTGTTATCCCTGTCTTCCCATCTTGCTGCCCATCCAGTGTATAGGTCTGTGGCAGCGAAATCCGCAATTGTGGAATCGAAAGCTGTGCTGTATCCTGCGGCAATTCGCCAAGCTGAAACGCCCCATACCCTTGCGCATCACATGCAGCTCCCAAATCCTTTGCCCACACTGCCAGAAGCTGTATCAATTGCGCTGCATCTAATGTCATAGATTCTTGCAAATGGCATAAGCCTCCTGTCACCACTGCCGCTGAAATACTGGTGCCATAATCGTACATATACTGTTCTTTGTACCAGCCGGGCACCGCTGCCAATACACCGGAGGGCGCTGTCAAAAGCGGTGCTTTGCTGCCGTCGATACGGCCTCTGCCACTATAATCGGGAATAAAACATTCCTCCAAATATACTGCTCTATCTAATAAGTACTGTTCTGGGTATGCTACACTGCCTATTCCAATCACACCGTGTTCTCTCGCCGGATAAGACAACGTGTCCTTTCCAGGACCTAGATTTCCCGCTGCAGCTACTATAGCAATTCCTGATATTTGTGCCTCTTGCAAAGCCAATCGTAATTCCGGTAATATGCGTTCCTCTTTCGGTATACTTAAACTCAAATTAATACAGTCCACTTTATCTGCAATGGCCTGTCGAATTGCCTGGACCAACCGTTGTTGCGATGAGGCACCATTACAATCAAAAATTTTATACACATAGAGCTGCGCTTCCGGTGCAATCCCTTGATACCTATCACCATTGCCGGCTATCACACTGGCTAAAAAAGTGCCATGCCCCAGGGTATCTGCCGTAAATTTTA
>JAFNVD010000088.1 GCA_017383785.1 Peptococcaceae bacterium
GCTTGGCCATGGTGAATCTGGTGTCTACCAATGCCCAAATGTCAGCGGTACCGTCGGAATTGTCCGGTCATGCTTCTGCGTTGACCAACTGGTCTCATCAGATGCTAAATGCCTTGACAGTAGCCTTGGCCGGCAGCATTGCTGAATTGCGTGTTGCCCAGATTAGTGGGGCGGAAGGGGGAAGCTTGGCATTGGCCTATACTTCCACCACCAACTTGATGATGTTGGCCTCCTGCGTATTGCTGATGCTGATGATTCCAATTGCCTTAAAATTCTACAGAAACAAAAACGAATGTTAATACTATAAATGAAGAAACCCCAACAGGAATCCTTTTGACAGGAACTTTCTTGTTGGGGTCATTTTTATCTTATTTTAATTAGTCACCCATGTTACCAGCTCTGCCAGTGAGGCAAAGCTGTAATTTGGATTGCATGCCAACAAATCCTCTTTTGGCTGCATACTGTATTGCACAAATGCTGTTTTGCAGCCGGCATCACGACCACACATCAAATCATGGACACTGTCGCCAATCATGAGTGCATCTTCCGGTGCAATACCCAACAGCTCCAATGCTTTTAACGCCGGAGCAGGATGAGGTTTGTGCTCTACGGTAGCTTCCGGTGTGATAATCACATCAAACAGCGCAGGGTCTACATGCAAAATCTCCAAGTCTCTCATAGTAGATGCATAAATACGGGAAGTAACAATGGCTGTTTTGATGCCCATTGCCCGCAGTTGTGTCATGGTATCTACCACATGAGGGTAGAGTGTGATTTCAGTCTCGTGGGAAATGCTGTAGTCTCGAAACGCTGCCAATAATTCCGGCGCCTGTTCGCCACCTAAAGTATCCATAATCCGTTCCAATGGACGGCCGAATGTCCAAAGTAATTCTTCACGCGGTATGGAGGTATGCAAAACCGTATCCAATGCGTGTGCAAAACTGCGAAAAATCAATTCGCTGGTGTCAATCAAAGTGCCGTCCAAATCAAACAAAATAGCTTTACAATTCATAGGATCTCCTCATTTCTAAAAGGACTTACAATTCTAAATATTGAATCATACCGGGCCCTAAATCCTTGGTAGGGCGAGCGATAAAGCCATGCTTTTCATAAAAAGGCTCTCGGCCTTTGGCACACATCAAGTCCAGCATCATAGTGGTACCGGGAATCCCAATAGATTCTGTGTAGCCAATCAGCCACTCCATTATCATACTGCCGATACCGCAAAACTGCGCATCGGGGCTAACAATCAAGTCCTGTATATAACATACCACAGCACCGTCACCTACCATACGGCCCATACCTACCAAATTGCCGTCCATATAGCAGGATAAGGTATACAGGCTATTGTCCAATGCTTTTTGAGCCTGTTCTTTTGTGAGCGGTTTCCAGCCTACCTGTTCGCGCAAATATAAATATTGTTCTACCGTTAGTGTATTCTCTTGAAACGTAATCATGTGCAATCACTCCACAAAAAGCGAAAAAATAAAAGCACTTCCGATGTCGGAAGTGCCTTCGTGGTGGGCGATCAGGGACTCGAACCCTGGACCTGTCGATTAAGAGTCGAATGCTCTACCAACTGAGCTAAGCGCCCATAGCCTTAACTACAGTATAACATTATAAGCATTTTGCAGAAAAATTGCAAGAGAAAAATAAGATGAAACTGATAGAGGCTGTTTCTTTTATTGAAAATGGAAAGTTTGCTTGACATGCGTTGTTGTATATGTTATGATTGCCATGGAAAGCAAACTTTCCATATTGAACGTTTGGGAGGGAGGAACATTGAAGAATCGATTGGAGGAGCTGCGAAAGGCCAGAGGAATCAAGCAAGAAGAATTGGCTGCAATATTAGAAGTGTCTAGGCAGACCATTGGGTCGCTGGAAAATGGGCGATACAATCCTTCCATTCTTCTGGCATTTAAGATTGCTCGATATTTTGATATGAATATTGAGGATGTTTTTATCTATGAGGAGGATGCACAATGAGTAGAGCGACAAAACAGTATATATTGGCTATCGCAGGGATCTTGTGTTTTATCACCGGGCTTGTATTGTTGAAAGCGATTGCAGAGCCAAAAGGCGTTTTGCAAGTGCTGCCGTATCTTTGTATCGGTATTGGCTGTGGTGTATTTGGTCACGGTGCAGGTGAGATTGCAGCGAATCGTGCGTATGCGAAAAATCCTCAGCTGCGCAAACAGATGGAGATAGAAAAACAGGATGAACGCAACATTGCCATTGCCAATCAGGCGAAAGCAAAAGCCTATGACAGTATGCTATATGTACTTGGTGCAGTGATGATTGCCTTTGCACTGATGAATGTACAAACAACAACCATTTTACTGCTGGTAGGTGCATATTTGCTGGTGGTAGGCGTATTTATTTTTTATCTGAATAAATATCAAAAAGAACAATAAGCCAATACGAGTTTCCCCCATCCACAGCAATGTGAAAGGGGGAATTTTTTATCTGCAAATGAGTCGCCAGATACACTTGAGATATACCAGACTTCCAATGGCGCAAAGCATAGTGAATTCTGTAGGAAGCAGAGGAAGACCGGTATGTCGGAATACCGGCAATGATTGATGATAAAGTGAGGTCATGGCAGGCTGCGCCGGTAAAAATACATAGTAAAAAGTGACCAAAATAATACCGCATAACAGTGCCAAATAGCAAATATCAAACAGTATATGCAAAAATGAAAAACGTGGAGTGGAACATCGCATAAAAAACACCTCCTGTGGTCTATATGTATGCAAATTGTGAAAGTTTTATGCAAAGTATGGAAAATTGCAAATATTGCTTGCAACCAATGACAAAAACAGGTAAACTATAGGGTAGTGCAAAATTAATAGGAAATTGAGGTGCTATTTTTGCAGAACGAGTTATATACTTTAAATGAGGATATGCAGGAAGAAACTGCTTCTTGTAAAAAATATAGATTCCAAAACAGCAAAGTAAAAAAGGCATTAGCCACAGTCATTTTATCGGTATTTACCGTTACCTGTGTACTGCCGACTGCGATATTTGCTGAAAACGAAGAACAGATTGCAGATTTGCAGGAGCGTATGGAGCAAATCGAGCAAGAACAGCTTGCGCTGAAAAGCGAATATAATGAGAAAAAAGCAGAACAAAACAAATTAACTTCTCAGTTGCGTCAAATCAATGCCAATTTGAACAACGCCCAAGCTTCTATCAGAAATCTGGATACCGAGATTGCCGGTATTGAGGAGCAGATTGTTTATACCGAAATGGAGATTGAAAACAAACAGCGAGACTATGATGGCCGTTTGGCATTGTTCAATCGCCGCTTGAAAGAAATGTACCAGTATGGGGAAATGAACTATATTTCGGTACTGTTGCAGTCCAGCAGTTTGTCCGATTTTCTGACACGCTTTGAATACTTGAAATATATTGCCAACAATGACCAAAGATTATTGGCGGAAGTACAGGCGTTGCAGAAAACATTAGATGAACAACATGCTTCGCTGACCACAATGAAGTCCGATTTAGAAACAAAAAAACAAACACAGGTGCAGAAAAAAGATGAACTTTCTATTGCCAGTGCAGAACAGCAAAAAGTGGTTAATGCCATCAATGCCGATGTCAATGCCACATGGGCTATGCTGGAGGAAATGGAAGCAGAGGCCAATGCGTTGACCGGTGAAATCCAGCGTTTGATGGCTGCCAATGGCAATGGGTCTGCAGAAGCGCCGAGCAAATATGTATGGCCGTGTCCAAGCAGTAAAAAGATTACATCCAAGTATGGCTATCGTATTCATCCAATTCAGAAAGTAAAGAAAATGCATACCGGTATTGATATTGGGGCGAAAAAAGGTACTGATATCGTAGCGGCGGCCGGTGGGAAAGTTATTATGGCCAAATACTATGGCGGGTACGGCAACTGTATTATCGTAGACCATGGTGGTGGTATGAGTACTTTGTATGCCCATATGTCGGCCTACGTAGCAAAAGAGGGCGACTGGGTATCACAAGGTCAGGTAATTGGGAAAGTAGGGTCCACAGGCAATTCTACAGGGCCTCACTTGCATTTTGAAGTGCGTGTCAACGGGCAGCATACCAACCCATCCAATTACGTAAAATAAAAGGTGCGTGAAATCATGCAAAATTGCAATATGATAGAACAAATTGTATCGGCTTCGGACAATGCAGAGCTGTATTTACACAGCTGGTGTGTAGAAGAACCAAAAGCGGCTGTTTTATTGGCCCATGGCATGGCAGAACATAGTATGCGTTATGCCGGATTTGCAGAGTTTCTGAATGCCAACGGCATCGACTTTTATTGCCATGACCAAAGAGGCCACGGTAAAACGGCAAAGGGTAGCTTAGGAGTGCTGCGTAAAGGCTTAGACTGGAAACTGATGATGGATGATTTGTTCACCATCAAGAAAAAAGTCATCGATACCAATAGCCATTGTCCGGTTATTCTGATGGGGCATAGCATGGGGTCGTTTTTGGTACGATGTGCCGTACAGGTACAGCC
>JAFNVD010000089.1 GCA_017383785.1 Peptococcaceae bacterium
GCTTTATACTATCTTCTTGGTTTTCAACTAGATGGCATCTGCCAAAGATTACTGCACTTTGCAGATACGGCGCCCACGGTTCCTCTTTTATGGTTTCGCTTCCATATACGGTAAAACAAACTTTGTCGCTTTTTTTCAAAGAATCTACTTTATGGCCGACCTTAGCTCCGTGGAAAATGATTTTATTACGCTCCTCATCATACAGATAGTTGATCGGTATTGCGTATGGGTATCCATTGTCACCGTTCACCGCTAAAACGCCTCGTCTGGAAGATTTGAGCAGTGCTTTCACTGCATCTATGTCAATTTCTTTTTTCTTTCTGCGAATCGCTCGAAACATTGGTGTCTTTTCCATGACTCAATCCCCATCCTTCATCTCAATTTACAATCTAAACGCTTTCTGTAGTATTATACACCCAAGCATACAGAGGCACAACCCAGACAGACCTTACACAAATACAATTCTTTACAATCGTATACTGAATATGTAATGCTCAGTAAACCGTTTTTGCTGAATTAACAATCATACTGCAAAATTAACATAGCACATCCTCTCTTTTTTCTGCATACACTGTAGTAATTATGTTTTGTACTTGGAGGAGGATGGTTATGTCCAGAATGCGTCAGATTCCGGCTATGGATGTGTCTCAGCGCGAAAAAATGTTAGAGCACAATCCATCATCATATGTGAAAAATACCAGAGGAACTGTACCGATGTGCAGTAATCCACGGTCTATGCCATGTACTTGTCGCCCTCGTGTCAAGAGACAGCCTGTAGCAAAGTTTCGCCTCAGCGATGCTCCGGCACTGATTAGTACAGGGTGCAGTTCGGTACGACAGCTGTGCAGCAATGTGCAGAATATTACCATGGATTTGAACAATCTGATGGGTTCGGTGGAAAGTATGGTACCTCTGCTCAATACTTATTTGACTGCTATGCAAAACCGCAGCGCTGCTGTGACAGAGCCGGAGGAGCCTATCGAAGTCGTCGCGTCACAGCCAAATGATACCGTATCTACGCCTATGCCTCGGCCGGAGGATATGAAGGCTTTGCTGGAAAACCCTCTGGTGCACAATCTGCTCACCAACTTTATGCAAAATGGCGCATTTCCTAACATCTCTGCGATGAAAGAAAATACGCCACATCAGTCGTAATGATTTGTGTATCGTTGTACTGCAACGGTTAAATCTGAATGTTTTCTACTGCACCTAGAATAGTGATTTCCATGTTTTCTTTGCGGAACATTTCTTCCGCCAATTGTTTTACATCGTCTACGGTTACTTTGGCCAAATCGACTACGTTATCTTCCGGTGTAATGACACGATTGTAATGAATCATGGAACGCCCCAGCTTGTTCATGCGGCTGCTCACAGTTTCTAAGCCCATGAACAGGCTGCCTTTCAACTGGCTGAATGTTTTGTGCAGTTCGTCTTCGGTAATACCGTTTTGACGTACGTCCTCCAGTTCTTCCATGATAATATCAATCACACGCTGGCAATTTTCAGGTCTTGTGCCTGCCGATACGATAAATGCCCCTGTATCGGCATAGGAGCCGGTAAAGGTATATACCGAGTACGCCAGGCCTTCGTCTTCACGGATTTTTTTCACCAATCTGGAGCTCATACCGCCACCCAGATAAGTGTTTAAAATGCTCAACGGGAATAATCGGTCATCCTCTTTGGCTACACCCGGCATTGCCACACAGATTTGTGTCTGGGCAATGTCTTTTTGATAGCAGTGTACGCCGGAAGCAATCTGCCCTGCCAATACTTTCTGATTTTCTTCACCACTTGGCAAGTGACCAAGCATTGCTTTCACTGCCTCCACTACCTGTGCATGACTAATATTGCCCACCGCAGAAATTACAATATTTTTACCGGTGTAATACTGCTGCATATAAGATTTTAACGCATCGTGATCAAATGCTGCAAGGCTTTCTTCTGACCCCAGAATGGCTCTGCCCAGCGGATGATTTGGCCACAAATTGGCAGAGAGCAAGTCCTGTACATGTTCGTCAGGCGTGTCTTCGTACATTTTGATTTCTTCGATGATAACCTCACGTTCTTTAGCAATTTCCTCATTGTCAAATTTGCTGTTAAGGAACATATCAAACAGCACATCTACCGCCAGCGGGAAATGCTCTGTCAGTGTTTTGACATAATAGCATGTGTTTTCTTTGCTGGTAAATGCGTTGAGCTGACCGCCCACTTCGTCGATGGCCTTGGAAATTTCCTCTGCGGTACGACGCTCTGTACCTTTAAACATCATGTGTTCAATAAAATGGGTAATGCCCCATTGTGCTTCTGTTTCATAGCGGGAGCCTACGCCCACCCAAATCCCCATAGAGAAAAACTGTACATGATTTACGGTTTCGGTGATAACACGAATACCGTTGTCCAGTGTTGTAATTTCATAATTTAAACTTTGCATATATGGTACCTCTCGTTCTGTGATTCCTATCATTTGCATGATATTATATACCCGATTCTTCCGACAGTATAACAGAATCAGCGTATTCTTTCAAGCCACCGGATTTTGTCAGTACAAGATTGTTTGGTTCCGGCTGCGCAGATGAAAAGGCATAGTCCAAGAGCACCGTGGCATCGTAAAAACGATTTTTACTTTTTAGTACGACTACCACTAACCGTTTTTCATCTTTCTCGGCTACTGCGATTAGGCATTGCCCTGCTTCATTGGTTGTACCGGTTTTGACACCGATAGCACCGGGATATTCACGTAGCAATCGATTGGTATTGCGTATAGCCAGTTTTCGGCCATCCTGCCACAGCACCGTATGTGTTTGTGTTTGTACAATATGAGCAAATTGGGGAATTTGCATTGCAGCTCTTGTCATCAGCGCCAAATCATACGCAGAAGAATAATGGTCTTCTGCAGGCAAACCATTGGTGTTTTGAAACCGTGTATTGGCACAGCCCAAAAGGCATGCCTGTAAATTCATATCTTCTACAAACACATCTTCACTGCCCGACATATGCTCGGCAATAGCTACACAGGCATCGTTGGCAGATTTGAGCATTGCACCGTAAAGCAGCTCTTCAAAGTATAGTACATCTTCCGCCTTTAGATTTAGCGAAGATTCCCCTGTTTGTGCTGCCAGTTCTGATATTGTCACTTCTTGCTTCATCATAGACTGTGCTCTGGCAGCGATATACCCCGTCATGACTTTGGTGAGGCTAGCCGGAGGACGACGCTCATGTTCCTGTTTTCCGTATAGCACTTCACCGGTGTCCAGATCCATAAGCACCGCTGCCTCTGCGGTAATCTCTGGCACAGCTTGTGCATAGGCCGGAGAGACAAAAACGAGCACTATCCATAGCACCGGCAATGTTATCCATTTTCTTCTGATCATCTGTTGTCTCATAATACGTCCGACACTTTCACACAAGTATAGCCTTTGTCACGGATTGTTTCAATGATATCTTCTAGCGCCTCTGCTGTATGTGCTTTGGGATGCATAAGCAAAATGGCGCCTTTTTGCAGTTTATCCCCGGTGACGCGCTGTATTAGCACCTCATGAGAAGGCGCAGGTTGCTCCCAATCAATCGTATCCGCCGTCCAAAGTATTGTGGTGTACCCGCACTGTTCTGCAGCCGTTAAAACCGTTTCTCCCCGTTCTCCATAAGGCGGTGCATATAACATAGGCTTCACTCCGATGAGCGGTTCTAAAATTTGTTCTGCTTTCGTAATATCCTCTTTATTTTGCTCCACAGTCAATTGATCCGGGTGGGGATGGGCATAACCGTGATTGCCTACTTCATGACCCGCCTCCGCAATTTGAGCCACGATTTCGGGAAATTGTTCGGCAAATCGGCCTGTGATGAAAAATGTGGCCTGCGCATCTTCTTCTGCCAAAGTATCCAGCATATCAGGGAGTACGTCCTCACCCCAATCTACATTAATGGCCAGTGCCACACAATTTTCTTTTGTAGTGCCGCAATACACCGGTTCCATCATGGTAGGCTCTGCGTAAAAAGAATCATTCGCCGGGGACACCACATTCCAAACTACGCCTCCTGCCAATAAGCAAATCAAGAAAAGCAATACAGCCTGAATCAGATATTTGGGAATAAAAATCATCTTCATAAAAAAACCTCCTTCTTGTACTCTAATGTATGAGACAAAAAGGAAGTATATGAATATTATATAGCACAATAAAACCTCACAATCATTTCTGCAAACCCTCGTTCCCTGGACATCTTTTTGCTTGTACAGCTTTGTTGTACTTCGTACACCACGCATTGTACAATCTGAAAATTTGTCCATGTCAACCTCGACACAGCAGAAATATTGTGAGGTTTTTATCATTATTACAGCATTGCTTCTCCATCTTCAATACTTTCGGCAATAGTGAAAATCTTGTCCAGCTTTGCATAACCGATAATGCGCTGTACATGACTGTTCATGCCGCAAAAAATCAGTTTGCCCTGTTCTTGATTACACATTTTGAACCATGCCACCATTACACCCAGGCCGGAGGAATCAATAAATCCTACTTCTTTCATGTCCACC
>JAFNVD010000090.1 GCA_017383785.1 Peptococcaceae bacterium
ATGCCGGTAGTACGATTACCTTTAAAGAAAAATGGATTTACCGGCACCGGTTTTGCCCAGCCAAATCCGGCAATAAACATCATTAATGCCCCAACAGGGTCTAAATGTGCTAATGGATTCAATGTCAAACGCCCTGCTGCTTTTGCAGTATTGTCACCCAAACAATATGCCGCATAGCCATGGGCCAATTCATGTAATGTAATCGCCAATAATACCGCTAACAAGGTTGCTGCCATACTGGTCAAAGAACTACCGAAAAACATATCCTTACGCTCCTTTATTTTTTGTCAGACATCATATTATAGCACAACTATACAGCATTGTCACATATTTATTTTGCCAATAATGCACTGCTTCCTAGACGATCTGCCCCCGCTTCCAGCATTTTTTCTGCATCTTCTACAGTGCGGATACCGCCGGCTGCTTTGATTTTTACATCTGCACCGCATTCTTTGCGGAACAATGCCACGTCTTCTACGGTAGCACCGGCAGAGCCGAAGCCTGTGCTGGTTTTGATATAATCTGCTTTTGCATCGGTAACAATTTTACATAATTGTACTTTTTCCGCTTCTGTCAAGTAACATGTCTCTACGATCACCTTCAGCACACGATCTCCGCAGGCATGTTTTAACGCCTTGATTTCATGGGCTACTTTATCCCAGTCACCATTTTTCACATCACAAAGATTGACTACCATATCAATTTCATCAGCACCATAAGCCAATGCTTCTTTGGTTTCCACCAGTTTTACCATTGTGGTTTGATACCCATTCGGGAAGCCAATCACTGTACAAATCGCCATAGCATCTTTTACATAAGCTTTTGCCTGTTCTACATAACAAGGCGGAATACATACAGATGCCGCATGGCCAGCGATTGCCTCATCACACAATTTCTGCACCATAGGCCAAGTAGTGGTCTGTTTTAATACGGTATGATCTATATGGGTATAAATTTCTTCTAAATTCATAATAAAACGCTCCTTTAACAAGTTTTATTCACCTTGATATACACCGGTAAATAACGGAATTTGTGTTTCAGTGTCTACTACCAAATATACAAATGGTCTGTCTAATGTCAAATTCACAATTTTAGATGGGTCAATAAACGCACTGCCGCAACGCATTTCTACTACCGTTGCCGCCGCGGCCTTAGTACCTTCTTCACCGACTTCCAGCATACAGTTTTGCAATACACGACCAATATAAATATTCGTACCGTTATCCGCTGTACCTAAGTTTGAAAAATCGGCATTTTCTGCATCAAAAGCAAGTTCTAAGCCCATGTTCTGACACATATCGTTCAAGTTTAATTTACTTTCCATTTTAAATTTTGGCATAGACAGCTGCACGATGCACTCTGTACGATTATCCTGCAAATCATACAGCCATGCAGAGGATAACTTGTCAATCACATCTGTGTAAGTGCTGTTCGCATCAGGCAACAAAGCAATCATAGCCATGTTCTCACCTTGATACGGCAATACAACCCCTTCACCGCCATCCCAGCTGAGATAGGTCCCGTTGGTAATCCGTCGATGCATAAAGTCTTTATTTACTTCTTTACTATCAGGCAGATAAAATACACCTTCATGGGTATTGGCAATATCAAATTCTGTCTGCCATTTGGCATCTAATGTGAGTGCATTGATTAACAGCATCACTGCATTTGCATCAATCTGATCCAGCATATTCTGAATACGTTCTTTAGTAGCATCGCTAATCCAGTTATTTACATTATCCACCGCACCGTGTGCTTGTAAATCCTGCGAGATTACCTGGGCTCTATAATATGCTTTCACAATATCCACAAACTCTGTATTCACAGTCATAGCGTCGTCTACCCATACACTATTGGCAACCCCTACCTGTACCGATTCATTGTCTGCACCATAAGTCTGTTCCAGATACTCCATCATCCAGGCAGCCAGATCTGCTTGCAAATCGTCATCCATACGTTTGGAAAACCATGCAAATTCCTCTTTGGTTTCTCCACTGGCGCCTTGCCCTGTCATAGACAATGCAAACCACGCAGAAAGCGGCGACATCACAATATTTTCTGTTTCCTGAGCTGCTACTTTACGAAACATCTGATACGAAATATCTGCCAAAGCATCTGTATGCTCCTGCCAAATTTTTTCTTGTGCTACAGTAACATATTCGGCATCACTGGTAAGTGCCTGTGCTTTGCTGCCGCAACCGGTAAGCATAGTACTTAATAAAGCAACACAGAGCAAAACGGCAATGGTCTTTGTAAATTTATTGCTTGTGTTCATAACAAATTCCCCTCCAATTGGTTTCGTTATATATTAGACGAATTTCATACAAAAAAGTTTCCGTTTTATCCTCAAACTCTACTTTATCTGCTGTAATTTATTTAATTCTGTCTCTGTCAATTCACGACACTGTCCTTCCGGCAAATCTGAAGGCAAGTACAAATCACCCATAGCAACACGGTGCAGTTCCACTACTTTTGCGCCAAAACAGCCAAACATGCGCTTAATCTGATGATAGCGACCCTCTTTTAATGTAACGATTGCTGTATATTCCCCACTCATTTCAAGTCCAGCTGCTTTGCATACACCGTCGTTTAGTTCAACACCATCTGCAAATCCTTTTTGCATCTCTTCAGTAACAGGAATATCAATGGTAACATGGTATACTTTCTGTACGTGTTTTTTCGGTGATAAAATATTATGCGCCATCACACCATCATCGGTAATAATCATAAGTCCGGTAGTATCTCTGTCTAATCGACCGGCAGGAAATAACTCACGTCCCGCATATTCTTCCGGTACCAACTCCAATACGGTCTGATGCTCTTTGTCCTCTGTGGCGGAAACATAGCCTTTTGGTTTATTTAACATCAAATATATATGCTGTTTTACGGTAATATCTACACCATCTATACTGATTCGATTGATTGCAGGATCTGCTTTCACACTGGAAGATTTGATTCGTACACCATCTACCTGCACTCTGCCTTTTGCCACCAATCCTTTTACATCGCTGCGGCTATACTTTCCCTGCGATGCAATGATTTTATCGATACGTTCCACTACAGAACACTCCTTTATTTCTCATTTGTCATATCATTATACTCCATAAAGCACTTATTGCCAATGATATTCAATCATGTTATAATGTTCGAGCACTAAATTAATACGCAATTGTTTAAAGGAGTTCATCATGAAAACAAGAGATTCTTTTGCAACTCGATTGGGCTTTACTTTAGCCTGTATCGGTTCTGCGGTAGGGATGGGCAATCTTTGGATGTTTCCCACAAGAGTGTCGCTGTATGGCGGCGGTTCCTTCCTGATTCCGTATTTTATTTTTGTAGTGCTGATTGCATCTACCGGTGTAATTGGTGAAATGGCATTTGGCCGTGCTACACGTTCCGGTTCTATTAACGCTTTTGGTCAGGCTGCTGAAACAAAAGGCAAACGCAAACTGGGTGAAGCACTGGGCTGGATTCCTACTATTGGTTCTTTGGCTATGGCTATCGGCTATACCGTAGTCATGGGCTGGATCTTGAAGTATACCGTAGGTACATTTACCGGGTCTACTCTGGGTTCCAATGAATTGGGCGGTTATGTGGATGCATTTAACGGCACAGCCAGTGCATTCGGCAATAACGCGTGGCTATTAGGCGCATTGGCAAT
>JAFNVD010000091.1 GCA_017383785.1 Peptococcaceae bacterium
GCAATGCAGCATCTGTTTTTAACGCATCCAAAAATAATTTTGCCTGTTCTACTGTCATCACAAACACCTCCTTTGTTTTCTCCGTTATCACAAGTTCATTATGACATCTGTCTGCTAGCCAAACGGTAAAACAATCCTTGTTGAGCCATCAGCTGTTCATAATTGCCTTCTTCCACGATTTTCCCTGCATCCATAACAAAAATGCGGTCACAATGCATAATGGTAGACAATCGATGTGCAATAGCTACACGAGTAACATGCAGCTGTTCCAAACTTTCACAGACGGCTGCTTGCGTAGCATTGTCCAGTGCACTGGTCGCTTCATCAAAAAACAAAATTTTTGGTTTACCAACAATGGCACGGGCAATCAAGATTCTTTGCCGCTGTCCACCGGAAATAGAACCATCCCCTTCTGACAACACTGTATGCAAACCCATCGGCATATTGGCAATATCCTTTTCAAGCCCTGCATCCCGCACTGCCTGCTCTACCTGTTCCAACGTAGCAGAAGGTGTCGTAATGGTAATATTGTCATAAATACTGCCGGTAATCAGCCCGCCATGCTGCAGTACCACACCGAAGCGTTTGCGCAGCTCTCGTTTGTCGATAGAATCAATGTCACGGCCATCGTAATACACACGGCCTGCCTGTGGTGCTTCAAAGCCCAAAAGCAACTTCAGCAAAGTAGATTTCCCACAGCCGGAAGCGCCTACAATCCCAATGTATTCACCGGGCTGAATCCGAAACGAAATATCTTTTAACACCAGCGGTGCATCCTCTCCATAAGCAAAACTAACATGGCTTACTTCGATTTCACCGGTGAGATCTCCGGGCATCGCCGCCTCTTCTTGTTTTTCCGGCAATGTCTCCAAAATCGGCTTCATACGTTCAAAAGCAGGAATCGCAGAGATGGTTTGCAATGCTGTAGTAACAAGATTCAGCATTGCAGCCGAGAACGCACTAAAGGCGGTGATATAGCCCATAAAAGCCCCCACACTCATCCCAATATTTTGCTGTACCATCATACCGTAAAACAGTATCATAAAACAGGTATTCACTGCACCAAACAAGACATTGGTATACAATGTGTATATTTCTTTTTGCATAGCCAGTTTGCGAGACTGGGTATAACGGTGCAAATATTGATACAATGCTCGATTTTCTGCTCCGGCAATACGCAGCTTCGAAATGCCTTGCAAAAATTGAAACATCATAGAGGTAGCTTCGCTGTTGGATGCAACAAGCTCACGTTCAGCTTTTAGTTCTTTTCGCCCCAAATACAAGCCTAACGCCATCACCGGCAAAAACATCCAGACTGCCATCCAGCTTAATGAGCCGCTATAGGTAAACATCCGCCACAAATATGCAACAGATAAAATTGCTGTAATACCGGCACCGACTACAGCTGAGGAGAGCTGAGAAAACACATTGGAAATGCCCATGGCCCTCTGCCCCAAATCGGCACTGTCATAACCGCGGAAAAAGCTTTCCGGTAAATTAAACAATCGATCAATCACTGCCGCTTGCACCGAATGTTTCATACGGCTTATGATACGGAAATTGGCCAAATTTTTCACTACGCTAAATGTAATATTTCCCAAAGCACAAGCCAAAATCACAGCACATACGCCTTGCAATCCGGCTGCATCGCCCAGCGGTATAAACAAGTCGTACATTTTTTCATTGAGAAACGGCGTTAAGAGCCCCACCATAGTACCCAAAATGGAGAACAAAAGCAACGCTGCTACATCGCGCCACTGTACATCTCGAAGTGCAAACAGCAATAGTTTAGGAACCGTTATTTTTTCATAAGGAAACGGCCGATAAAAGACAGTGGCTCTTGGGTCCAGCTGTGCCGCCACAGTTTCATCAATCGGTGTATAACTATCTGCTGCAGGGTCCCACAGGATATATTTCCCCGTTTTATGCGGCACACATACCACCGGCTGGCCATCATCGCTGCGGAAAGCCAATATTGGACCGGCATCCAGCTGATACCATGTTTCCTCCAGCACCACTTCACGGCAAATAAACCCCGATACACGAGCAACATCTTTGACGGTAAAACGACGTCCACAGTTGGCTAGCAATACTTCAAGCCCTACCGGACGGATGCCCTGCCAGTCGCATAGCCGCACACAAGCATCGTACAAGGCATTGCCCGTCAGCTCGTGAATCTGACGAAATTGCAGTTTATCGTCATGAAACAGTTTGTATATCACTTCCAAACTGCGTCGATAGGTGCTTTTGCGTTCTTCACCGGTAGCAAACAGATTACGCTGCTCACGCATGGCTTCCAGCCGATAACTTTCCACGGCACTTTCTTCAAATCCGATAATATCATAGTCTCGCAGCTTTGCTTTCATCGCAAACTGCAGCTGCAGTTCCTCCGTATCGGCAATAGGTTCCAGTACAGCCGGTTCCAATGCCGACAGTCCAAAAGCCCATTTGCAAGGAGAGCCTTTTACATCAGGAGAATCATAATACAAAGTCGGTACCACATCCCCCGGTTCCAGCTCACAAAGAAGCCACCGACGCCCCGGCGTGTCATCCGATTTGAGAGGAATGACAAACACCAGCACACGCCCGGAACGCACACGGTATGCAGTGCCCGGTGTTTTGGTAAGCAGCAACTGATTACCGGAAAGCTGTATCTCAGATGTATTCATTTGCATTCCCCTCCTTTACGCATTTTGAATCAACAGACGATAAATACCGTCTTCGTCTTTTAAAGTATCATGGGTACCGCGCTGCACAATATGACCATGCTCCATCACCAAAATCTCATCACAATCGCGAATAGTAGACAAACGATGGGCTACAATGATACACGTACAGCCTCTGCGTTTGATATTATCCATCACCTGTTTTTCTACGATTGGGTCAAGGGCACTGGTGGCCTCATCCATGATTAAAATACTCGGATTCAATACCAATGCACGGGCAATCTCCAGACGCTGCCGCTGACCGCCCGACAGGTTTTGCCCGTCTTCTGCCAGTTTAAAATCATAAGCGCCGGGCAATTTGGTAATAGCATCATGAATGCAGGCATCTTTGGCTGCCCGAATGATATCCTGCTCCATAATGGTATTATTCCACAACGTCAAATTATCCCGAATGGTACCGCTAAAAATACTGATGCTTTGATTTACCGTAGCAATACTTGCAGAAATAATTTCCGGTGCTATATGCTGCAGCGGCACACCATCTACCAGCACTTGACCGCCCCACGGTTCATACAGACTGCTCATAATCTTGGCAATGGTAGATTTACCGCAGCCGGAAGCACCCACCAGCGCCACAGAGCAACCCGATGGCACATGAAATGTAAAATTCTCAATCAATGGTTTGGCCAAAGGACTATAGCCGAAAGATACATCCTCAAAAGCAACATCGCCGGAAAGCTTTTCGTCAATCGGCGCAAACTGGTCTTCTAAATATCGCGACGCCATTTGATATTTTTGAATATCTTCTACGCGGCTCATATCGGCCTTAATGGTATGAATCCTGTTGACAAA
>JAFNVD010000092.1 GCA_017383785.1 Peptococcaceae bacterium
GATGAAGCAGAATACAATGCATTCAAAGAACGTCACGCACAGGCAGTGATTCCGGAAGGCTCTTTAGAAGGGTACACCGGCACAGCTCATATCGGTATTGACGCTGGCTCTACCACTGTGAAAATTGTAGTAGTAGGCGAAAATGACGAAATTCTGTACCACAAATATATGCTTTCTAACGGGAAACCGGTAGAATTGGTACGTGAAACGTTAGAAGAAATTTATCGCATTAACCCAAATATTAAAATTATCGGCAGTGCTGCTACCGGTTATGGGGAAGAATTGGTGAAAAATGCGTTCTCCTTAGATGCAGGGCTGGTAGAAACCGTTGCCCACTTAACAGCAGCACAAAAACTGATGCCGGATGTTGATTTTATCATCGATATTGGCGGTCAGGATATGAAATGTTTCAAAATTCGCAATAAAGTAATCGATACTATTTTCCTGAACGAAGCTTGTTCTTCCGGGTGTGGCTCTTTTATCTCTACTTTTGCCACAGCATTGGGCTATTCGGTAAAAGATTTTGCTGCATTGGGGCTATATTCCAAGCATCCTGTGGATTTGGGATCCCGTTGTACTGTATTTATGAACTCTTCTGTAAAACAGGCACAAAAAGAAGGTGCTGAAGTAGAGGATATCTCAGCCGGCCTTTCTATTAGTGTTGTAAAAAATGCGCTGTATAAAGTAATTCGCGCCACATCTGCAGAAAGTTTGGGTCGCCATATTATTGTACAAGGCGGTACATTCTTGAATGATGCTATTTTACGTGCATTCGAGCAGGAAGTAGGCGTAAATGTAATCCGTCCAAATCTGGCAGGGTTGATGGGTGCATATGGTGCTGCATTGTATATCAAATCCTTGCACCATGATAACTCTACCATTCTGAATGCAGAGCAGCTGGCCAACTTTAGCCATGAAACATCTGAACGTATTTGTCAGCTGTGCGGGAATCACTGCAAATTAACTGTAAATACATTTAACAACGATAAAGAACTGATCGCCGGGAATCGCTGCGAACGTCCGGTTAAGAGTCAGGATGCAGGGTTTATCAATGTACCGTACAATGCATATCGTCATAAACGAGATGAAATTTTAAAACGTAAAGCGGAAAAAGGGAAACGTGGCCGTATTGGTCTGCCAATGGGGTTAAACCTGTATGAAAACTATCATTTCTGGCATCCGATTTTGACCAAATTAGGCTATGAAGTTGTACGTGCGCCATTCGGCAGCAGAGATTTGTTCTTAGAAGGGCAGGCAACCATTCCATCTGATACTGTCTGCTACCCTGCTAAAATGATGCATGGCAGTGTAATGCATTTGATTCAGAAACAGGGTGTAAACAAGATTTTCTATCCATGTATGCCATACAACTTTGACGAACATATCAGCGGCAATCATTACAACTGTCCGGTAGTAGCATATTATCCGGAAGTCTTGGATGCCAATATGAATATTCTGCAGGATGTGCGTTATATGCGTGATTATTTAGGTCCGCACAATGAGAAGCATTTTGTAAAAATGCTGCAGAAAACACTAAAAGAAGATCGCGTTACCATGAAAGAAGCCAAAGAGGCAGCGACAATTGGTTATGACGAACAGAGCAATTATCTGCGCAACTTGAAACGCTACGGCAAAGAGGCCATTGCATTTGCCCGTGAGCATAATTTGCCGATTATCGTACTGGCTGGGCGTCCATATCATGTGGATCCGGAAATCAATCATGGCATTGACCAGCTCATTACCAGCTATGGTGCGGTGGTAATTTCTGAAGACTGCTTGCCGTTGGCAAAATCTAAATTCCATACCAATGTATTAAATCAATGGACCTATCATGCACGTTTATACAATGCCGCTCATTATGTATGTCAGCAGCCTGATATGTATTTGGTACAGCTGGTAAGCTTCGGCTGTGGTCTGGATGCGGTAACCACAGATGAAGTGCGTGATATTCTGGAACGTAACGGCAAACTGTACACACAGATTAAGATTGACGAAATCAATAATCTAGGTGCAGTAAAAATTCGTTTGCGTAGTTTATTTGCTGCCATTGAACAGAAACAATCTGAACAGAATCATAGGGGGTGAAGAGACAATGGCTAAATTAGAATATGATGAACATGGGCGTTTGCTCTTCACAAAAGAAATGAAAGAGGAGTATACTCTTTTGGTACCAATGATGCTGCCGATTCATTTCTCCATGCTGCAATCCATTTTTGCCCGTGAAGGATACAAAATGGAGATTCTGGATACACAGAATAGCAATATCATTCAGATGGGGTTGAAATATTGTCACAATGATATTTGCTATCCGGCACAGTTGACCATTGGTCAGTTAATGGATGCGCTGCAGAGCGGCAAATATGATATTAACAAAGTAGCAGTGGTATTAACGCAGACCGGTGGCGGGTGTCGTGCATCCAATTATATTAGCTTACTGCGTAAAGCACTGGAACGTGCAGGTCTGAGCCATGTACCTGCAGTATCTATGAATTTTAGTGGTTTGGAAAAGAACCCTGGCTTTGAACTGACACCAAAAATGTTCTATGAAATGATTAATGCAGTTATTTATGGTGATTTGCTCATGGCACTGCATAATCAGACATTGCCATACGAAAAAGAAGCAGGTGCATCGCAGCGTTTAGTAGATTATTTTGTCAATATGCTGAACAATGACTTTGCCAAAGGGGAAAGTATGGGGCCAAAAGCCATTCGCAAAAAGATGGATGAAATTGTGTCTGCCTTTGCAAAAGTACCGGTACATCCTAGAAATAAAGTGCGCGTGGGGATTGTAGGCGAAATCTATGTAAAATTTGCTCCTTTGGGCAATAACAACTTAGAAGAATTCCTGCTAAAAGAAAACGCAGAGCCGGTAGTACCGGGCTTGCTGGACTTTATCCTGTATACAGCCGATACTGCTATGGAAGATTACAAACGCTACGGCGGCAAATTACTGCGTCCGCTGGTAACCACAGCCGTGATGAAAATTATGACCGGTATTCAGAAAGATATGATTAAAGCGATGGAAAAACCGGGATGTTTTCATGCACCAAGTTCTTTCAAACATACCAAAAATTTGGCTGGGAAGGTCATTGATCATGGTGTAAAAATGGGCGAAGGCTGGCTTCTGACCGGTGAAATGATGGCACTGATTGATGAAGGGGTCAACAATATTGTATGTACACAGCCGTTTGGCTGCCTGCCAAACCATGTGTGCGGTCGCGGTATGATGCGCAGAATCAAATCCATTCATCCTGATGCTAATATCGTAGCTATTGACTATGATGCAGGTGCTACCAAGGTAAACCAGGAAAATCGATTGAAACTGATGCTGGCTACAGCGCGTAAAATTGCGGTTCATTAAGCAAAAAATGTTAAGATTTATTTAAGAATCCTCTGCTTATGCAGGGGATTCTTTATTTTGTGTAGAATAACTACATTGAAATTGAAATTTGTTCACATGGTAATCAAAACTAGATAGAAAAGTTGATATGTAATTGAGGAGGAAGTCATATGTCTTATACTGTATTTACGGATGCATGTTCTAATTTGCCTGGGAGCTTAATTCAGCGCTTCGATATACATGTGCTGCCATGCAGCTATTTGATGGATGGCGAGCAGGGCGTGTATGAAGGCAATATTGATGCGTTTGATTCTCATGATTATTATGAAAAATTACGTAACGGTTCCGAAATGAAAACCAGTTTACTTAATAGCCAATTATTTTTGGATCATTTTCGCCCGGAGTTGGAAAAAGGTTTGGATGTCGTGTATGTGGGTCTTTCTTCCGGTGTTAGTGGTACATTACAGGCAGCACAGATTGCAGCTAATATGTTGGCCGATGAATATCCGAATAGAACTGTAAGAGTGATAGACTCCTTAGGTGCTGCATTAGGGCCGGGGCTCTTAACCTGCAGAGCGGCGGAACTGCGTGAAGAAGGCAAAACTGCCAATGAGGCAGGCGATATCTTGGATATAGAGGTAAGCAAATTGCTGCAGTTCTTTACCGTAGCAGATTTAAACTTTTTGAAACGGACAGGTCGTGTAAGTGGGCCTACCGCGGCTATTGGTACTGTGCTAAATATTAAGCCGTTATTATGGGGCGATCCTACAGGTCATATTGTGGCATATAGTAAATGTAGAGGACGTCAGAAAGCCATTGATGCCATTGTAGAGCAGTATCGTACCAAAGTAGTAGATCCACAGAATCAGCGCATTGGTATTACTCATGGAGACTGCTTGGAAGAAGCAGAACTTTTAGCAAAACGAGTGTGTGAAATCGCACAGCCGAAAGAAATTATCATTGTACCGCACGAACCATTCACCGGTGCTCATGTCGGGCCAGGTATGCTGGCATTGTTTTTCTTTGGTGAGGAAAGAAAATAATACGGGAGTAATCTATGAGAACTGAGTTTATACCGGGCAGTACTTATCGCCATTACAAGGGAAATCTGTACAAAACGTTGTATATTGCAAAACATACGGAGACAGAAGAACCGCTGGCTATTTATCAAGCGCTTTACGGTGAACATGGCATCTGGGCTAGACCGCTTGCTATGTTTCTAGATGAAGTCACCTTGCCCGATGGCAGCGTTGTACCACGGTTTGTATTGGTGGAAGAATAAAATGTTAAGCGGAATTACTTAACATAAATACCGTTTATCAAACTTTGCGAGGATGTTTAGTATTTTTACTTGACATCCTCGTTGTTTTTTAGTAAACTAACTGAGGTGTTAAGGGAATTAGGTTTACAGATGAGGTGAAAGGTTATGACACTGGAACAACGTGCACGAATGGCTGTGCTCTATGATTTGTACAGTGGTCTGCTGACAGAAAAACAGCAGGAAGTATTTGACCTGTATTATCAATGTGACCTGTCGCTGGGAGAAATCGCAGCGGAACATGACATTTCCCGCACTGCTGTGCATGATTTGATCAAACGCACAGAAAATCTGCTGGAAAAGTACGAATCCAAACTGCATCTGGCAGAGCGTGAGTTAAAACGCAAAAGAGTATTGAGACAGCTTGGCGGTATGGCAGAGGGCAATGAAGATATGCTCAAACTGTTGTATCAGTTAGGTCTGGAAGAGTAGGAGGGATGAGCCAATGGCCTTTGATGGATTAGGAGATAAGCTGCAAGACATTTTCAAACGCATGAAAGGACAGGGCAAAATTTCCGAAAAAGACCTGAAAGCAGTCATGCGCGAAGTTAAAGTTGCGCTGTTAGAAGCCGACGTTAACTATAAAGTAGTAAAACAGTTTGTAGACAATGTTACCAACCGTGCGGTAGGCGAGGAAGTAATGGAAAGCCTCACACCGGGTCAGCAGGTAGTGAAAATCGTTCATGACGAGTTGACACAGCTGTTGGGTGGTACACAGAGTAAATTGACAATCAACCCAAAACCTCCAACAGTAATTATGATGGTAGGTTTACAGGGTTCCGGTAAAACCACTACCAGTGGTAAGCTTGGGAAATTGCTGAAAAAACAAGGCAAGCGCCCATTGCTTACAGCCTGCGACGTATATCGTCCGGCGGCGATTAAACAGCTGCAGGTACTGGGGGAACAGTTGGATATTCCGGTATATACACTGGGTGATAAAATCAGTCCGGTGGACATTGCCAAAGGTGCTATCGAGCATGCAAAATCCCATGGCAATGACATCGTTATCTTAGATACAGCCGGTCGATTACACATCGATGAAGTGCTGATGGAAGAACTGAAAAATGTTAAAGAGGTAGCACAGCCTACAGAAATTCTGCTGGTTGTTGACTCCATGGTAGGTCAGGATGCAGTCAATGTAGCCGATAGCTTCAATGAGCTTTTGGATATTACCGGTGTGGTACTGACCAAACTGGATGGCGATACTCGCGGTGGTGCGGCATTATCCATTAAAACCATTACCGGCAAACCAATCAAGTTTGCAGGTATGGGTGAAAAACTGGATGCACTGGAACCATTCCATCCGGATCGTATGGCTTCCCGTATTTTGGGTATGGGCGATGTGATGACTCTGATTGAGAAAGCACAGGAAACCGTTGACCAGAAAAAAGCGGAAGAAATGACCAAGAAACTCATGAAAGCTGAGTTTACTTTGGAAGATTATTTAGACCAAATGGAACAGCTGCAGAATATGGGCAATATCAACAGTATGTTGGAAATGATGCCTGGTATGAGCAAAAACAAGCTGAAAGATATTCAGATTGATGAAAGAGATATGGCGCGTACCAAAGCAATCATCTTGTCTATGACACCTGCAGAACGCAGAAATCCAAAAATCATCAACGGCAGCAGACGTAAACGTATTGCAGCGGGTTCCGGTATGAAAGTACAGGATGTAAATCGCTTGCTGAAACAGTACGAACAGTCTCAGGTATTGATGAAACAGTTCGGCGGTATGGCGACTGGCAAGAAAGGTAAAAAAGGCGGCGGTAAATTCAAACTGCCATTTGGTATGTAAGCAGTACAAATCAGTTAGTAAAAGCTTTTTAAAAGTTTTTAATATAAATGAAGATATGAACTCGTTTTAGGAGGTGAAACTCATGGCAACAAAAATCAGATTAACAAGAATGGGCGCTAAAAAAGCTCCTTTCTACCGTATTGTTGTAGCTGACTCCCGCGCTCGTAGAGATGGTGCTTTCATCGATATCATCGGTACTTACGATCCAAACCGTCAGCCAGCAGCAGTTGAAATCAACGCTGAGAAAGCTGAAAAATGGTTGAGCACAGGCGCTCAGCCTTCCGATACAGTAAAATCTCTGTTAAAACAGCAGGGTCTGTGGAAATAAGGAGGGGTTTTCGTGTTAGCTTTAGTGGAACACTTAGCGAAATCCTTAGTGGATCAGCCTGATGCTGTAAAAGTAACACAGGTTGATAATGGTAAAGAAATTACCATTCACTTAACTGTTGCGCAGGAAGATATGGGGAAAGTAATCGGCAAACAAGGTCGTATTGCAAAAGCCATCCGCACAGTAGTTAAGGCAGCTGCTGTAAAAGCTGATAAACGCGTTACAGTAGAAATCATGTAATAATGATATAAGACCGACTGCGGGTAAAATAAATGTAAATTTATTTATCATCAGTCGGTTTTCTGTTATATATTATATTGTATCGTGTTATGTTGAAAATAAAGGGTGAAGTCCACCGGGCAGCGAATACTATGTACATAAACAATGAAATTATATCAAGGAGGAATTGCAATGAACAGCATTCAGATGTTAGGCAAATTAGTTATCAAGCAGGTAGTAACCGATGGTTATAAGGAAAAAGCAGGCGGTCAGTTCCGCGTGGAAATCGAAAAAATCGAACAGGATATCAAAGCATATGAAGAAAGCATGAACAAAGCTATTACCAAACTGACACTGCAGGGTGAACCAAACGTAGAAATGTATCGTCGTCAGTTTATGGCGGAAAAAGATAAACTGGTATCCTACAAAGATCAGCTGAAAGTAAGCCTGCAGGCAATTATGGATTTGCCAAACGGTGAAATTATCGAAACAGGGGAAGGCAACTTCCTGCAGCAGGTAACTGTTGGCGAACCATTCACTGCAAGTGTAAGCTGCGAAATCATTCTGAAAGATGATATCGTAATGGCAATCAATCGTCAAGAAGCGTAAGATATAGGAGTACTATATGAGTGAAAAAATGATTCGTGTAGGTAAAATTATCAATTGCCATGGTGTAAAAGGTGAATTGGTAGTATTACCTTTGACTGATAGCATTCGTCGTTTTAAAAAATTAAAATCTGCATTACTGGAAATGCCGGGCGGTCGTTATAATGATGTGACAGTACTCACAGCTCGTGAGCACAAAGGCAATGTGCTGATTACACTGGAAGGCATTGATGACCGCAATGCGGCAGAACGTTTGAAAAATGTATATCTTTGTGTACGTCCGGAACAGGCAGTAAAACCAAAAGATGCATTCTTTATCTTTGAAATTATCGGTCTGGATGTATATGAAGGCGACAAACACTACGGGAAAGTTATCAATGTATTGCAGAACAGCAGTACAGATTTGTACGAGGTAAAAGGCGAAGGGGAAAGTTTTTATCTGCCTGCGCTGAAATCAGTGGTACAAAGCATTAGCCTGGAAGAAGGCCGTATGGAAGTTATCATTCCTGATGGCTTATTAGACTGAGGTGGAAACTATGGAAATTAAAATTTTCTCACTGTTTCCGGAAATGTTTGAAGGACCGCTGGGCAGCAGTCTTATTGGTAAAGCACAAGAGAAAGATATTTTGCACATCGATGTGATTAACTTTCGTGAATACTCTACCAACAAGCACAAATCGGTAGATGATTATCCGTTTGGCGGTGGTGCCGGTATGGTATTGCAGCCGGAGCCTATTGTGTCTGCATTGCGCGATAATTTGGATTTGGACGATCCGGATACCGAGGTAATCCTCATGTCTCCACAGGGGAAGCCATTTACTCAGGAAGCTGCTTGTGCATTGGCCCAGAAAAAACAGCTGGCATTTGTGTGCGGTCATTATGAGGGCTTTGACGAACGTATTCGTGCATTTGCAACACAGGAATATTCTATCGGCGATTATGTATTGACCGGTGGTGAACTGCCGGCTATGGTAATGATTGATACCATCAGCCGTTTAATTCCGGGTGTCATCAAAGAGCAGGAGTCCTACGAAGAAGACTCTTTCTATCATGGCTTGTTAGAATATCCGCACTATACACGCCCACAAAATTTTGAGGGTATGGAAGTACCGGAAGTATTGCTCTCCGGCCATCATGAAAATATTCGTAAATGGCGCAAAAAAGAATCCTTACGTCGCACCTTGCTGCGTCGTCCTGATTTGTTAGAACACTATGAGTTTAATAAAGAAGAACTGAAACTGCTGGAAGAAGTAAAAGCAGAACTGGCAGAAACAGAATAACAAAATCGCTCGTACTGATTGTAAAATCCTTTTGGATTCACAATCAGTAC
>JAFNVD010000093.1 GCA_017383785.1 Peptococcaceae bacterium
GTGGGCAGGGCGATGAAAACGAAATTAATAAGCTGAAACTTTTGATGAACCAGTCCAATACAACGCAGGATATTTGTCCGGCAGTATCGGCTGCACTGGAAAAAGCAGAACGTACCGGAGGGCCGGCAGCGGGGATGGTACTACCGGATGGCAGAATTGTTACCGGCAAAACATCCAGCACCTTAGGCTGTGCATCGGCAATGCTGCTCAATGCATTAAAAATTCTTGGGGACATCGATGATGATTATGATTTGATTGCTTCTCACGTATTAGAGCCGATTTGTTCTCTTAAAACCGATTACTTGAAGCATAGAAACCCACGATTGCATACCGACGAAGTGCTGTTGGCACTCACCATTTCTGCATTGAACAACCCTACAGCGCAGAAAGCCAAAGAGCAGCTGTCCCGTTTGCAAGGAGCAGAGGCCCATTTTACTGTGATTATCAGCGACGAAGACGAACAGCTTCTGCGTCGTTTAGGCATCAACGTAAGCTGCCAGCCACAGTATGAAAAGAAAAAACTGTATCACAAATAAAAATGTGCAATATAAATGAAAAGAGCCATTCTTTCGCTTGAGTAGTGAAGGAATGGTTCTTTTATTGTAAAATTCGACGTAATTGAGAAATGCAAGTTGAAAGAAATAACAATATAGCTAAGATGGATAGTGTAATGATAGGAACATAGAAAAATATTGACTGAGTAAAAAAGGCAGTATGAGTATCTGTAAAACCGGAAAATACGGCAGAATTTAAGATTTGAGGAAAGAGACAAATAAATAATGGAATATATGCTGCGGCTAGAATGCCTTGCAGTGGTCTGCACAGGCAATAGCGAACAGGTGAAATATGCTGTGACGAGAGAATGCTGCATACCTGCGCTTGGATGGATAAGCCGCTCCAGCCTAAGATAAAACTGATAATCATAAGCTGTTCCAAAATATCTGCACTGCATTGCGAAGCGCTTTGCGCCCCCAGTGTCATTTCAAAGAATCCCGATGCCAGTGCGTTAGACAATTGAGGTGTAATTTGCAGAATTCCCAGCAACACTGCAAAGGGTGTTTCCAACAGTGTTAGGATACCGCTTGCATCCAGCATGGCCAGCAGTACAGAAAAAAACAGCACAAAGCCGCCGATTTGTACAATGCTGGCGATACCTTTTTGAATGGCTTGCCCAAGTATCGTACCAATGGAAGTAGTATGTTCTTTTTGGTATTGCAGCAATTGTGTAAATGCATTGCGCAATAGGTGATCATCGGGCTGAGAATGTATAAATTGCGTTTTGCACGCAGTAAATCGCAAAAGAATACCGATGGTCAAATTTGCTGCATAATGGGCGGATAACAGCAAAATACCAAGCTCAGGGGCGTGCAACATAGACACAGGAACTGCCGTTAGTAAAAAAAGAGGGCTAGAATTGTTGGTAAATGCCGCAAGACGCGCCGCCTCTTCATCGGTACATAGATTTTGTTCGCACAGTGAAGTTGTTAATATAGCCCCCATAGGAAATCCGCTGGTAAATCCAAGAGCCAAAGCAAATCCGGCCTCGCCCGGCAAACGAAATACAGGACGCATGATAGGCTCTAGCAGTACGCCTAAAAAACGAACAAATCCCAAAGAAAATAGCAAATTGGCCACAATAAAAAAAGGAAGTAATGAGGGCAGTAAATGGACCACCCAGGTGCGAATTCCATTGCTTGCCCCTTGGTAGGCTGCCTCCGGAAAAAGAAGCATACAGATGGTCATAAAGACAATGGCTAATAAAAATAGCAGTTTTCGCATACATATCACCAGTATTTACTGTATGAAATATAAAACAAAAATAGACCTGCCAAATAGACAGGTCTGATTAGCACATATTACACTTGTATTGGCGTTTGCAATAGATCCAGGTTCATGGTTCTGTTGCGTGGGTTTGTATAGCCGGTAAAATATAAATTTGTTGCTCGAATGTCTAATTCCAGAAGTTTTTGCCCTTTTGGCGATAATTCATTTTTTTGTCGTGCAGGGCGAATGACGATTGGCAATTGGGCTTTTTTCTTCATTTCTTTCAGCAACTTTTGCCCGGTAGCATTGAACCCTAATACACGGATATATTCCGGTGCTTTGGCTTCATAAGCTTTGGTAAAGCCCAGTAAAATATGCAGCAGTGTACGTTGGATACGTGTATAGGTAAAACGTTTGGATTTAATCGCCATACATAAATCATCCATTGTGTAACTATTGTCCCGTTGTGCAGCATCATAGATTCTGTTTTCAATGCCCTCAATCATATCAACGATGTTGTACAATTCTTGTGGAGAGGAACGTCTCAACAAAAACAATAAAATTTGTGCAAAATTTTCTATCTGCATCGGTGGAATGCCATCTTCCAAACATTCTTGTAAGAGCTGAGCAGAAAGTTCCGGCATATGGGCCTTCCATGTGGAGTTATTTTGCATAATATATTTACGAATGGCTGTAGCGCTGGCAAATTGCAATGGGTCTTGAGGTAAATTTTCACTATGATAAACTCCTGCACGAGGAATAAACATAGGTGAGATAGATAGATTATAGTTTGTAATGGTTTGTAAATATTCTAACGCTAAAATATTGTTCGGTGTATCCAGCCATTCCGCCTCAGTAATACCGTAACGGATTAATGCCGCCTGACGTGCAGCCGGATACGACATGCCTTCTGCCAGATTATCATATAAATAGCTGCGATATTGCAGAGGTTCTTCTGCCAATACTTGAGAAATACGCTGTAAAGCTTTCAGCATATCAAAAGAGTCACTGCTTTCTACCCCGCAGGACAAATGGCTTACCACACCGGTAGATGCTAACGTTAATACGGCTCCTTCTGCAAAATATCCGGCACTGCGGGTAGCAAATGCTGTGGGCAGTTCTAATACCAAATCTGCCCCGCCATATAATGCGGCTTGCGCTCGGGTCCATTTATCAAAGATGGCCGGTTCGCCTCGCTGTGTAAAATTACCGCTCATTACGGCAATGACACCATCGGCATCCGGCAGCTGCGCTTTTGTTTGGTCGATATGATATTTGTGCCCATTATGAAACGGATTATATTCCGCCACAATCCCGACGGCTTGCATAAAAATCATTCCTTTGTAAAAGTATTTTCGTTTACTTGTATTTTAATTTACAAAATCCTTTTATGCAACACAAACCTATCTCTTATTCAATAATTTCTTGACATTTGGGGGTAAGATAGATATAATTGTAAAGGTTAAATAGTAATTGCATTTGACAGTGCTTCTGTAAGGAGTGACGATATGGCATTAGATTTAGATATTAGCCGTGTGCGCAGTGTCAAAGGCAGCAGAGAACAGTATCATTTGGAAGTTGAGTTTTTCGACTTAGAGGATGAAAACTGGACGCTGGCGAAGCCGATGGTGATTGATGCGGAGATTTCTCATGAGAAACAGTTTCTGCAAATGAACGGTAAGCTTTCCACTGCTGTGAAGGGAGTATGCTCCCGTTGTCTAAAGCCGGTTGAATCCCCGGTAGAATGCAGCTTTGCTGAGCAATTGCTCTATGCGAAGGATGTATCGCTTTTTTCCCATTTAGAAGTTGGTGAAGTGGAAGAAAAGTACTTTATCTATGATAACGATACTTTGGACATCACGGACATCGTTCGGGAAAGCATTTTGGCAGAATTGCCGCTCAAAATTTTGTGTGTGGAAGATTGCCAAGGATTATGTCCAAAGTGTGGAAAAAATTTAAACAATGGTCAGTGTGATTGCGATTTGCACGAGGTAGACCCTCGATTGGCTATATTAGCCACATTGATGGAAAGTTGAGGAGGTGTAAAGAATGGGTGTAGCACCAAGTAAACGTTCTAAAGCTAGAACAAGAAGAAAAAGAACTGCATGGTCCAGATTAACAGCTGCTGGTACAATGGAATGCCCACAGTGCCATGAAGTAAAACTGCCACACAGAGTTTGCCCATCTTGCGGTTACTATAAAGGCCGTGAAGTAGTAGCAAAAAATCCTGTAGCTGCTGAATAATTCATGACAGACAATGCATGCGAAATTCAAAAGTATATAGCTATACACTTTGAAAGACAGTCGACGGACTGTCTTTTTTTGTTTACTTTCTTGTATTTTTATTACGGCTTTTGTTGTCAAGTAGTAGCAATTAATGATATAATACTCAATAATGTTTCATAGAAAGAGGGTATTTCCATGAATGTAGAATTGATTATGAAAGCAGCAAAACAATATGAGGAACAGATGATTGCAGACCGTCGCAAACTGCACAGCTGTCCAGGTATTGGATTTGATTTAGATGACACAGTAGCCTATGTAAAAGCAGAATTAACCGCTATGGGCTATGAGCCTCAGGATTGCGGTAAAGCCGGTGTAGTAGCGTTGGCCGGTGGTAAAAAGCCCGGTAAAGTATTTTTACTGCGTGCCGATATGGATGCACTGCCTATGGCGGAAGAATCCGGTGAAGAATTTGCATCTGACAACGGTTATATGCATGCGTGTGGTCATGATTTGCATACAACAATGCTGTTGGGTGCCGCACGTATTTTAAAAGAATATGAAGATGAAATCGAAGGTACTATCAAATTAATGTTCCAGCCTGCAGAAGAAATTTTTGAAGGTGCTCACGACATGATTATGGCCGGTGTACTGGAAAACCCAACAGTAGATGCTGGTATGATGATGCATGTAACAGCAGGTATGCCATTTCCGGCAGGGACACCTCTTATTATGTCTCCGGGTGTAAGCGCATCTGCTTGTGACTTCTTTGAAATCAAAATTCAGGGCAAAGGCTGCCATGGTTCTCAGCCTGAACTGGGTGTAGACCCGATTACCGTAGCAGCACATATGGTGTTGGCATTGCAGGAAATCAATGCACGTGAAATCAGTATGTATGATACAGCTGCATTGACTTTGGGTACTTTACAGGCAGGAACCGTAAATAATATTATTCCGGATACAGCGGTAATCAAAGGCAGTTTGCGTACTGTGGATGAAGAATTACGTGCAAATGTTAAAACACGTATTCAGGAAATTGCTACCGGTATTGCTAAGGTATATCGTGCAGAAGCAGAAGTGATTTTTGGCAGTGGATGCCCATCTTTATTAAA
>JAFNVD010000014.1 GCA_017383785.1 Peptococcaceae bacterium
AAGTCTAGTTTATTAAATGCACTTTTGGGTCATGAACGCGCTATTGTAACAGATATTCCGGGTACTACCCGTGATGTTATCGAAGAATATATCAATTTGAATGGGATTCCGCTGAAAATTGTAGATACAGCCGGTATCCGCGAGACTGACAATGTAGTAGAACAAATTGGCGTAGACAAAGCACAACAGTTTGTGAAAAATGCAGATTTGGTATTGTATGTAGTAGATGCAGTACAAGGGCTGACCGACGAAGATAGAGAAATGCTGGCAGAAATTAAGAATCAGCATGTCATTTATCTGATGAATAAAAGTGATGTAGGGATTACTGATGAGGCAAGAATTGATTTTGCCAATGCCATTGGTGGTGCTCCTGTACTAGAAATTTCTGCTCGTGAAAAACTTGGTTTGGATCAGCTGGAACAGAGCATTATGGATTTGTTTTTCTCCGGTACTTTGGAAGTGCAGAATGATATTATGGTAACCAATGTGCGTCATATTCAGATTTTAGAAGAAAGTGCTGCCCATATGGAAGGCTTCTTGACAGGTTTAAGCTTGGGTATGAGTGTAGATTTTCTGGTAATTGATTTACAGAATGCGTGGGAAAAATTAGGTAAGATTACCGGTGAAACAGTAGAAGAAGATTTATTGGATCAGATTTTCTCTAAATTCTGTTTGGGGAAATAGATTGTTGAATAATGAGGTGGAAGTATGCCAAAAGAATATATTGCCGATGAATATGAAGTGATTGTAGTTGGGGCCGGCCATGCGGGGTGTGAAGCGGCGTTGGCTAGTGCACGTATGGGGCATAAAACATTAATCGTAACGGTAGATATGAGCAATATTGCATTTATGCCATGCAATCCGTCTATTGGCGGGCCTGCAAAAGGGCATCTGGTGCGTGAAATCGACGCATTGGGCGGCGAAATGGGTAAAAATATCGACAAAACACAGATTCAGGTGCGTATGCTCAATACCACTAAAGGACCTGCAGTACATTCTTTGCGCGCCCAGGCAGATAAATATGAATATCAGCTGGAAATGACAAAAACACTGCAGACACAGGAAAATTTAGCAGTAAAACAGATGATTGTGGATCGATTGATTGTAGAAGATGGCGTAGTAAAAGGGGTAGTAGGGCAGACAGGCGCTACTTATTTGGCCAAAGCAGTCATTTTGGCTACCGGTACTTATTTACGCGGTAAAGTGATTATTGGGGAATATTCTGAAGAATGCGGGCCAAATGGACAGCGTTCTGCAAAATTATTGTCCGGTAATATGCAGGAACTGGGGTTAAAAGTGTTGCGTTTTAAAACCGGTACCCCTGCTCGTGTAGACCGCAGAACGGTAGACTTTAGCAAAATGAGTCGTCAGGATGGCGATGAAAATCTGCAATTTTCCTTTATGGATATGGAGAACAAATTAAATCATATGGAGCCATGCTGGTTGACCTATACCAATGAACATACCCATCAGATTATTCGCAATAATTTGGATCGTTCTCCGATGTATTCCGGTGTGATTGAAGGGACAGGCCCAAGATATTGCCCATCTATCGAAGATAAAATTGTAAGATTCAGTGATAAGAGCCAACATCAGCTGTTTGTAGAACCGGAAGGGATCAATACACAGGAAATGTATGTACAAGGCTTTTCCTCTAGTCTGCCGGAAGAAGTACAGCTGCAGATGATTCGCACTATTCCGGGGTTAGAACAGGTAGAAATGATGCGTCCGGCTTATGCTATCGAATACGATTGTATTGATCCGCTGCAGCTGAAACCATCTTTAGAAACAAAAGTGATTGAAAATTTATTTACTGCAGGACAGATCAACGGTACTTCCGGTTATGAAGAAGCAGCAGCCCAAGGGCTGATGGCAGGGATCAATGCCAGCCTAAAAATTGAAGGCAGAGAACCATTGATTTTGAAACGTTATGAAGGCTATATTGGCGTATTGATTGATGACTTGGTAACGAAGGGTACCAATGAACCATATCGTATGCTTACCTCCCGTGCAGAATATCGCTTGCTGCTGCGTCAGGATAATGCAGATTTGCGTTTAACCGAAAAAGGCCGTGAAGCAGGGCTGGTAGACGATGAACGCTATGCCGCATTCTGTGCTCGTAAAGAAGCAATTGAAGCAGAAATTGAACGCTTGAGTCATACAACTGTATCTTGTAATTTGCAATCCATTCAGGATATTCTGGCAGAACGAGGCAGTGCACAGCTAAAACATGGTTTGCCGGCTGCAGAATTGTTAAAACGTCCACAGATTACCTATGATGATTTGATTGCCATTGGTGTAGGTAACGCAGAATTAGCAGATAATGTACGAGAACAGGTAGAAGTACAGATTAAGTACGAAGGCTATATCAAAATGCAAAAAGATCAGGTTGCTCGTGTAGAAAAAATTGAAAACAAAAAATTAAGTGAAGATTTGGATTATAGCCAGATTACCGGCTTACGCAACGAAGCAAAACAAAAACTGAATGCGATCAAACCGGCTTCTGTGGGACAGGCTTCTCGTATTTCCGGTGTATCACCTGCAGATATTTCTGTACTGTTGGTATATTTAGAACAGCAGCGTCGTCAGGAGGAAGTATAATATGAAAACAATTCTGACAAATGCGTTTGAAAGTGAAGGATTTACACTGAATGATACACAGCTGAATCAATTTGCCGATTATTTTGATATGCTCATCGAATGGAATCAGAAAATCAATCTGACCGCCATCGAAGAACCTACAGAAGTGGCATATAAACATTTTGTAGATTCGGCGTGTTTATTGCGTGTAGTAAAAGATTTAAAAGGCAAATCTATGATTGATATTGGTACCGGTGCAGGATTTCCAGGTGTACCTTTAAAAATTATGGAACCGGAGCTGGACTTAACATTGTTTGATTCTCTAAATAAACGCATTGTATTCTTGCAGGAACTGTGCAAAAAGTTAGAATTAAAGGATGTAAAAGCAGTGCATGGCCGTGCCGAAGAATTTGGTATCAAACCGGATTATCGTCAGCAGTATGACATTGCCACAGCTCGTGCGGTAGCCCGTATGCCGGTATTGTTGGAAATTTGTTTGCCATTTGTGAAAAAAGGCGGCATCTTGATTGCACTGAAAGGGCCGGAACTGGAAAATGAATTAAAAGAAAGTGAAAATGCATTGAAAGAGCTGGGTGGTAAAGTTATTGCTGTACAGGAATTTACCTTGGCTGATGGTGCATATACACGTAATTTGGCTGTGATTGAAAAAGTAAAAGACACACCAAAAAAATATCCGCGAAAAGCAGGAACCCCACAGAAAAAACCGTTATAATGCTGTCGGTATTGCTGTGAATTGCATTTTTTAAGAAACTATGATTAGATAATATAAAAGCAGGACAAGTTGTAGGAGGAATAAAGCATGGATCAGGAAACAATTTTAGAATTAAATATTAAGGAGATTGCGCCTAATCCATTTCAGCCTCGCATGTATTTTGATCCTGCACAGCTGGAAGAACTGGCAAACTCCATCAGAGAATACGGCGTATTGCAGCCTGTGATTGTGCGTTTGGTTGATGACACATATCAGCTGGTAAGTGGGGAACGCAGATTTCGTGCCAGCCAGATTGCAGGAAAAGAAACCATTCCTGCACTGGTGCGTCAATTGGGTGACCGCGAAGTAGCGGAAATGGCCTTGATTGAAAACTTGCAGCGAGAAGATTTGAATTATTTCGAAGAAGCAGAAGGCTATGCAAGATTAATTCAAGAATTTCAAATTACTCAAGAAG